>JAZQDA010000141.1:0-10780 GCA_045546535.1 Clostridia bacterium
ACAACTGTATGACCTTCATAAACTGTTATGCTCTGTGTAACCGTTCCTAAAAGGTGGTCTAAATCTTCATCCTTTAAGGACAGCACCCTATCAATTTCAGCAATTATACTGTTCATTCTGTCTTGTTGTCTTTGTTTTGTATTTTCTAATTCTTTTAACTCATCTAATTCAGCATATAACCTTGTAATATCATCTTCAATTTCTTTTTTCTTTTTTAGAAAATCAGCCTGTGAAATTTCATCTGCTAATCTTATATCAATAAGTATAAGTTTTCTCTTTTCTAACTTGTCTATCTTGCTTTGTATATCATCAGCAGATTTTGTCTTTTCTTCAATGCTTAATTCTGCAATATCTTTGATAATCTCTTTCTTTAATTCTTCCTTGTTATCAACAAGAACATTAAGAATGTATAAGACAATATTCTTTAAACTTCTATCATTTGCCCACTCACTCATAGAACATTCTGCATTTCTAAAAGCTGCAGCCTTAACATGATTTAAACAATTCCACGCCCTTGAACTACCCACAGATGTCTTTTTGATTTTGTTTACAAATCTTTCACCACATACCCCACAGAAAACCTTTCCAGATGCCCAATATCTGTTACTATGTTTAGATTTTTGCTCTGCAGTAGTTGTGCGTCTTTCTAATTCTTTCTGTGTTGCATCCCACATTTCCCTTGATATAATTGCTATATCTGGATGATGGTTTTCTATGTAAATCATTTCTTCTTCACCACGATTATATCTCTTTTTGTGGTCTAAAAAGTTCTTTGTATATGTTTTCTTTTGACAAAGGTCACCCACGTACTTTTCATTGCGTAACACTCTTAAAATTTGAGTATTGCTCCAATCATTCTTATACTTTGCACGTCCATCTGGGTCATAAGGCTTGATACCTTCTTCTTTTAACTCTCTTGCAATAATGTGAGTTCCCTTGCCCTCGTTGAGATACTTGTGAAAAATCAACTTAACAATTTCAGCCTCTTCTTCAACCAGATACAACTTACCCTCTTTAACTTTATACCCCAACAAATTACGTCCAAAGACAACGCCTTTTTCCATCTGTCTTTTCTGCCCCCACTTGACACGTTCTGATGTCTTTCTGCTTTCTTCTTGTGCAAGAGATGCCATAAGCGTCAAGCGCAATTCACCATCTTCGTCAAGTGTGTTGATATTATCTAACATAAAATAAACACCAACACCTATTTCTTTCAAACTTCTCGTTACTTGCAAGGTATCAACTGTATTTCTTGCAAAACGTGATACCTCTTTTGTTATAATAAAATCAATCTTGCCAGACATAACATCATCAATCATATCATTAAAGCCATCACGTTTGTGGGTGCTTGTACCTGTAATAGCATCATCACTATAAACCTTAACCAACTGCCAATTTTCCTGTTTTTCTATAAATTCAGCAAAAAATTTAACTTGACTTTCAAAGCTGTTGGCTTGGTCATCTTTATCTGTACTAACTCTTGCATATGCAGCCACACGTAATTCTCTTACTGCACTATCACTCATAACATTGACAGGAATACCTGACACATTTAAATTATTTAATATATTTCTCATTATCTTATACCTCACTTATCTATTTTATCTTTGGGTTGGTCAACGCATTCTAACGTGACCAACCCCTTAAGTCAACTAATTTTTGAAATTTTTATTCTTTTCTTTTTCTAATAGAAAAGAAAGTTGAACATTAGATAAGAGAGATTTGCTATTTAATTCTTTATATATACCAATCTTTATATCACTATTTAATCTTTTCTTTTCATCAGTAGAAAGAACAAAATTCTTTTTTGAATCAAGCATAACATCACCATTATTAGGATATGATGCCATTGCTTGTCTAAATGAATCATTTACCATCAAAGGATAACCCCCAATCACTAATTTTTTGAGTTTCCTTTTCCTTGATTTTTAAATTCTGTTCTTTTAATTTTCCTGATTTTTATAAAATGTCTTGAATGATTGTTATATCAACGATTTACCCTTGTTATCATTTCCAAAATGAAAAATGCTGATTTGACAATGTTCTTGACATATCAAAATTAAATATTTTTATATTTTTTCAATCTTATTTAATTTTGACCACCATTAACTCATCCGAATGCAATTAGATGCAAATTATCTTAATTTTTTATTATACGATAATACGTACTATAACTAATACCACATAATTTCATAATTTCATCCCTTGGAAAATCTGCTGCTTTCAATCTCAAAACTCTTTCTTTGATTTCCTTATTAGATTTTCTACCCATACGACCTTCTGATTTTGCTTTATCAATACCCAAGCGTCTTTTCTTTTCTGTGAGTTCTGCTGACATACCCATAACATCTACAACTAAATTATAATTCTCTTTATAATCATAGTCAGGCTCGTGTGTTGAAACAATCTCTATACCACGACTACCAAACCACTCAAGCAAATTTACAATTTCAATGGGTGTATCAGCAATATCCATAATACTACGAACCATCAATGTATCACCACCAGCAATAACAGACTGCAATTCCTTAAATTCTGTTCTATCTGTACCCATTGAATCAATGAAGATACGTTCATCCTTTAAGTGACAATCTTTGATTAACTCAAATAATGGTCGATTATTGATTTCATAAATTCTCTTAGTATTTTCAAGTAAATAAGCATATAACATATTATCTCACCCCCTTATCTCATATAGTCTGGAATATACGAATTCCATAAAATCATCAATATCTTCAACTGACTTGTCCTGACACTTACAAGATAAATTCATAAACTTATCTTGCATGACCTGACGCTTTTATCCCATAACTACATAAAATTTATTAGGTTGAAAAAATTTTACATCTTATTTAACACTGATGTTCAACGCTAACACAAGTCTCAAAAGGTCTTATATATGACGCTCTGCCATAGACCACCCCCTGAACAAAATATTATTTATCTATATTAAAGCACAAAAAATGTGCCTAACTAAATGTAAGGCACATTTCAAACAAACCCCATAGGGCATTATTCTATTATACTTATCATATAACTTGCTGACCTATCAGCAAGACCACCACCAAACCATCAACCACCTTATATAACAACTATAAGTGTGCCGATGTCGTACACATACGACCATAGTCAAACACCATTTGTTTGACTATACTCCTATTATAAAATATTTTTTATTATTTGTCAATAACCACGTATTTTTTGATTTCGTCAAAATCACCATAAAACTGCAGATTGAAATCTCAACGACGAGATTGGATTATAAATATATAAATTTACAAACCCCCAAAAATTTTGTTCAAATTTACAATACTTTTTTCATTAGACCCATTTTTCAAGTGGTTTTTTAGCCATATCAATGCGTTGTAATGTTATTTCTGCGCTTCCAAACCAACGATAATCTAATGAACAACAATTCAAAATATATCCACCCCCAAGAGTAAATATACCTTTGTTATATACTGCCAAAGACTTTTCTTTTTTATAAGTATCGATTGACGAAGGATATACTTTTTTCAATTCAGTAACAGAGCAATATTTTTTCTTGATTTCTAATCTTTCCTTTATAAAAGAACTTCCAGGAATATGGTTTTTTAAATAAACATCACAATAGTCCATTATACCTATTATATGCCAATCCCATTCTCCAAAATCCCCGTTGATTTTTTGGCTTAACCAATATTCTTTATCTCCATTCACATGTAATATGAGATTGCTAGTAACATAATATATAATATTTGCTTTTTCAAGTTCCTTGCATATTATATACATCAATGCATATCTAGTAGTATCATATACTATATCTTCTAAACCATACGCTGAATATCCAAAAAGTTTACGACCGCACGCAATCCATTTGATTTGTATTTGAAAGTGTTCGTGTTTTTGTTGCTTTAATTCTCCAACAACATCCGTCACAAGTTTCATTACGCTTTGCTTTTTATACATATCCTCAATTATTCTTACAATACTGTTGTAATCTCTTATTGCTTGATTTATGGACTCTGTTTTAATCTTTAACATATAGTTATAAGCATCATTCTTGTTAGAAAATTTCAAAGTTATCACCTCATTTATATTATACCATATTCCACCATCAAACGCAATATATTTCACATAAAATACATATTCCAACTTTCTTTTGTCATTATTGACTAGTACTAGTACTAAATATTGCTATCACATAACCAACGTTGAATGTTTTTTCATCAATAATTAAATTACTCCCATTAATATACATGTAATATGAATCGATTTATGTCCAAACCAGATAAAATAACCTTAAAATCATCTTTTTCTTACCTTGTATTTTAACTTTTACACGTGATTACTACATAAAAAAGATTTGGAAAATGTAAAGAAGCATAATCATCTCGGATTCAGGCACCGAAGAACTTGCTCATCTTGAAATGGTAGGTACTCTTGTAAACCAACTCACTCGCGGCATAAATGCCGACTGGGTTAAAGAAAGCGGATTTACCGACTATTTTATAAATCATTCAACAGGCGTATATCCTGCCAACACAAACGGTTCACCTTATAATGCTATGGCAATGGCAGTTACAGGCGACCCGTTGGCAGATTTAAATGAAGATCTCGCAGCAGAACAAAAAGCAAGAGCAACCTATAATAACATTCTGCGTTTAAGCGACGACCCTGATGTAAATGATGTTATAAAATTTTTAAGAGAAAGAGAAATCGTTCACTATCAGAGATTCGGCGAAGCACTCCGCAGGGTTTACGAAACATTAAACGAAAAAAATAAATTCTATATGAATTACTAATCTGTAATATAAAACTAAAAAGCACCGCATCTGCGGTGCTTTTTAAATACATATTTACAATTAAAGGTTTGTTTCTTTTATATATCCGCACTTGGTACAAATGTCATTTGCACTAAGTTCTTCGCTATTGCAGTCAGGACAAATCCAAGTGAGGTCTTCTTCGCTGGTAATAATTGGGTTATTTGCATCTGAATAAACAGGAACGGTTTCAGCCCTTAAGTTTTCAATCGCAACACTTGTTTTGTCAAGACCGAGCATGATGTTTATTTTTCCGCTGAGTGCATCAATACTGTCATTTATTCTTTTTTGCTCAACTTTTGTTTTTTCAATTTTGTCAACAATAACTGCCAGAGAAATAAAAATAAGAGCAATCAAAGCGCCTGATGAACCCATTTTAACTTGAGAGAGAAAACTCTCTGAAAGTATGCAAAGAATAACAGTAACAACAATAACTGCTATACCCGCTGCTTTACAGATTGCAGATGTTTTACTTTTCATATAGGTAACCTCCAACAAAAATCAATCCAAAAATGACGGCAGAGAACTTCTTCTGACAGGTGCACTTTCTTTCTTTTCACTTGCAGAATGAACTGTCTTTTCTGTATCTACAGAAAGGGACGGCATATCTTTCTTGATGAGGTCAAGAATGTAACTGTTTAGAGATTTCCCATGACTTTTTGCATATTCCTGAATTTTATCTTTTTCGCCTTTCGGCACTCTGAGTACAAAGGTATCAACCTTTTCTTTCAAATACTTATCTTTTGCTTTCTGACTTCCGTTGTTCATAGTAACACACCCTTTCATATTTTGTCAATCGAGGCGACAAATTCTTCGCCAAGACTGATTGCTTTTTCTACTGCTGATTTTGCAGGACCGCCAATGATTGAGCGTTCGTTTACACAAGTTGAAAGGTCAATGGCATCATATATATCATTTTCAATAATACCTGAGCAGTTTTTAAATTCTTCCAAAGTAAAATCAGATAATGCTTTTCCTAAATCAAGAGCATAGGCAACCATTTTACCTACTACCTCGTGAGCCTGTCTGAACGGCATTCCTTTTTTTACAAGATAATCTGCCGCATCAGTAGCATTTGTAAAACCGCCACCGGCACCTTTGAACATAGAATCTTTGTTTATTTTCATTGTAGAGATCATTTTTTCAAATACGGGAATACAAAGTTTAATTGTATCAATAGCATCAAAAATGCACTCTTTGTCTTCCTGCATATCTTTGTTGTAAGCAAGGGGCAGACCTTTCATAGTTGTGAGAATGCTCATAAGAGAGCCGTACACTCTGCCTGATTTACCTCTTATAAGTTCTGCCACATCAGGATTTTTCTTCTGCGGCATAATTGAACTTCCTGTAGAACACGCATCGTCCATTTCAATAAAGCCGAATTCGTTTGTGTTCCAAAGGATTAACTCCTCTGAGTAACGGCTGAGATGCATAATGATTATGGAAAGTGCGGACGCAAGTTCAATTACAAAATCTCTGTCTGAAACACCGTCAAGAGAATTCAATGTTACCGACTCAAAGCCGAGTTCGTCTTTTACAAATTCTCTGTCCAAAGGATAAGTAGTTCCTGCAAGTGCCCCTGAACCAAGAGGCATAACATTTGTTCTTTTAAATGCATCGTCAAGTCTTCCGATATCCCTTTTAAACATCTCAAAATATGCCATTGTGTGATGCGCAAGTGTAATAGGCTGGGCTTTCTGAAGATGAGTATATCCCGGCATAATAGTATCAAGATTTTCTTTTGCAATATCAAGTAGAGCCTTTTCAAGAGAAATAAGCATTTTCTTGATTTCTTTTATTTCATCTTTAATATACATTCTAATGTCGAGCGCAACCTGGTCATTACGGCTTCTGCCTGTGTGGAGTCTTTTACCTGCATCGCCAATCCTCTCGGTGAGAATTGTTTCTATATTCATATGTATATCTTCGGCATCAATCATAAATTCAATTTTGCCGTTTTCAATATCTGTAAGTATTTCGCCTAGAGTCTTTACGATAAGGTTAGCATCTTTTTGGGGAATGATATTACATCTTCCAAGCATTTTTGCGTGTGCAATACTCCCTGTAATATCCTGACGGTAAAGCCTTTGGTCAAAGCGGATTGATGAGTTAAAATCGTTTACTTCTGAGTCTGTATTTTTGGAAAATCTTCCGCCCCACAGTTTCATTGAAATCTTCCTTTCTACGCACAAATTTCGGGTAATCCAGATTTAAGGACTGCCCGAAATATATGCAAAGTGAATTATTTATTATCGTTTTCGTGTTTTTTAAGCATCATTGCACGAACCTTTAACGGCAGACCGAAAAGATTGATAAAGCCTTCAGAATCTTTCTGATTATATACTTCGTCTGCATCAAAAGTTGCAATTTCTTCATTATAGAGTGAATAGGGTGAAGTTGTACCGGCAGGTGTGCAGTTGCCTTTGTAGAGTTTAAGTCTTACTTTACCTGTAACTGTTTCCTGAGTAGAGTCGACAAAAGCAGACAGAGCCTCGCGAAGAGGTGTATACCAAAGACCGTCATATACAAGTTCAGCAAATTTATTTGCAACTTCCTGTTTGTAGTGGAGAGTTTGTTTGTCAAGGCAGAGATACTCAAGTTCTTTGTGTGCAGCATAAAGAATTGTACCGCCGGGAGTTTCGTATACGCCTCTTGATTTCATACCTACAAGACGGTTTTCAACTATATCGTCAATACCGATACCGTTTGCTCCGCCGATTTCATTAAGTTTTTTGATGAGTTCAACGGGTCCGTATGCTACGCCGTCAATTTTTGTGGGAATACCCTTTTCAAAATCTATTTCAATATATGTCGGTTTGTCGGGTGCTTTTTCAGGAGATACACCAAGCATAAGGATTTTATCGAGATTAGGTTCATTTGCAGGGTCTTCAAGGTCCTGACCTTCGTGAGAAAGATGCCAGATGTTTCTGTCCATAGAATAGTTGTTTTCTTTGGTAACAGGAACAGGAATGCCTCTTGCCTGGGCATAATCGATTTCGTCTTCCCTTGATTTAATATCCCAGATTCTCCAGGGGGCGATAATTTTCATTTCAGGAGCAAGTGCTTTGATTGTAAGTTCAAAACGAACCTGGTCATTACCTTTACCTGTACAGCCGTGGCAGATAGCGGTAGCGCCCTCTTTCTTTGCAATTTCAACTATTCTTTTTGCAATGCAGGGACGGGCATGTGATGTGCCGAGAAGATATTTGCCTTCATACACTGCTTGTGCTTTAAGAGTAGGCCAGATAAAATCTGTAACATATTCTTCCTGAAGGTTTTCTATGTAAAGTTTTGATGCGCCGGTTTTAAGAGCCTTTTCTTCAAGACCTTCGGTTTCTTTACCCTGACCGACATCACCGCAAACTGCGATTACTTCATAATCGTAATTTTCTTTGAGCCACGGGATGATAATAGATGTATCAAGACCGCCTGAATATGCTAATACAACTTTTTCTTTTGACATATTGATTTACCTCCGAATTTTTGGTATTATTAACTTATGTTAGTTATTATACTCTAAAGATATAAATTTTTCAAGACATAAAAATGCATAAAAATATGAATATTTTTTGAAAATAATGTATAATATGCATAAATATGCAAGGAGGCATTATGATTATACTCGGAATAGACCCCGGATTTGCAATTGTCGGGGTAGGTGTGATAGAATATAAGGGTAATAAATTTACCCCCATTGACCACTATGCCTTAACAACAAAAGCGGGACTCAGCCTTGAAACCCGCCTTAAAATAATATATAATGGAATAGAAGAGGCAATCGAAAAATATAAGCCTGACTGTATGGCAATAGAGGAACTATTTTTTAATAACAATGCCAAAACAGCAATTCAAGTAGGACAGGCAAGGGGAGTAATATTACTTTCTGCAGTAAATCACAATGTCCCGATCTATGAATATACACCGCTTCAGGTAAAGCAGTCGGTAGTTGGTTACGGCAGAGCGGATAAAACACAGGTTCAGCAGATGACAAAGGCGCTTTTAAATCTCCAGTCTGTTCCAAAACCCGATGATGTTGCCGATGCACTCGCAATTGCAATCTGCCATGCACATTCTCATAAAATGGTAAATTTCGGTGTTCATATGTAATAAAAGAGAGGTTATTTTATGTTCAGTTATATAAAAGGTAAACTTGAAGAAAAGAATAAAGATTATGTTGTGATTGATGTATCGGGAGTGGGTTTTAAAATTTACACCTCCGCCACATCGCTGTCCGACCCCTCGCTTTCAAAAGGTGATACCGTTACCTTTCACACTTATATGTACATAAAAGAAGGCATAATGGACCTTTACGGATTCTCTACCAAAGAAGAACTTTCACTTTTTGAACTTCTTATCGGTGTAAGCGGGGTAGGGGCAAAGGGTGCAACAAGTATTCTTTCTGTAGCATCTGCATCAAAACTTTCACTTGCTATTGTTTCAGACGATGCATCCCTTATAAAAAAAGCATCTGGAATAGGGCCTAAAACCGCACAGAGAATTTGCCTTGAGTTAAAAGATAAAATAAAGAATGAAGATTTCATATCGCCGTCAACCGATGCATATGTTTCCTGTGATAGCGCTACAAGCGGTCTTGCAAGATGCGATGCAATAAATGCTCTTGCAGTGCTTGGCTACACTCAGCAGGAAGCCCAGAGAGCAGTCGGAATGATAAAAGAAGAGTATGATAATCCTGAAGAATATATTAAACTGGCTCTTAAAAATCTTATTTAAGGAGAGGCGAAAATGGACTTTGATGAAAGAGTAATATCAGGCGAAATGCTTTCTGACGATGCCGTTCAGGAATATAGCATACGCCCTAGAGTTTTGGAAGAATACATAGGTCAGAATAAAGTTAAGGAAAACTTAAAAGTATACATCGAGGCTGCAAAAAACAGAAAAGAAGCCCTTGACCACGTTCTTTTATACGGACCTCCAGGACTTGGCAAAACAACACTTGCTAACATAATTGCAAATGAAATGGGTGTAAATATCCACGTCACATCAGGTCCTGCTATAGAAAAGCAGGGCGACCTCGCTGCAATTCTTACAAATCTTGGTGAACACCATGTTTTATTCATAGACGAAATTCATCGCCTGAGCCATAGCGTTGAAGAAATACTTTATCCCGCTATGGAAGACTATGCAGTAGATATAATTCTTGGCAAAGGCCCAAGTGCGCGTTCAATACGCCTTGATCTTCCGCACTTTACACTTGTGGGAGCAACTACAAAAGCAGGTAATATGACAGGACCCTTGCGCGACCGTTTCGGTGTTATTTCAAGACTCGAACTTTACACAAATGATGATCTGGCTACAATAGTTAAAAGAAGCGCATCAATCTTAGGTGTGCATATAGACGAAGACGGCGCAAAAGAAATCGCGTCCCGTTCCCGCGGAACCCCTCGTATTGCAAACCGCCTTTTAAAGCGTGTCCGCGACTTTGCACAGGTACTCTCTGACGGCGCAATAACAAAGGAAATCGCAGACAAGGCACTCACAAAAATCGAAGTTGATAAAATCGGTCTTGATGCTACCGACAGAAATGTTATAACAACAATGATAAAGACTTTTTCAGGCGGTCCTGTAGGTCTTGATACACTTGCTGCAACAACGGGCGAAGATGCAAACACCATAGAAGATGTATATGAACCTTATCTTTTGCAACTTGGATTTATAAACCGTACTCCAAGGGGCAGAGTGGTAACAAAACTTGCATACGAGCACTTTGGAATAAAATGGAAAAATGACTGAAATGTTAAACAAACATTACAATAGGGTAACAATTTTATAAGCCGTGTAGAAAAAAATCGAAAATTAAGTTATTATAAAGATGGTGTATTTTATACATCATCTTTATTTTTTGTGTAAAGGAGGGTCATTTGGCGTGAAAAAAATAATATCAGTTTTACTATTTATAATAATGTTAATATCACTTTTTATCCCACTTGCCCACGCAGATGATGACCTTACTTTAGTGA
>JAZQDA010000142.1:0-1876 GCA_045546535.1 Clostridia bacterium
GGGGTATAATCAAGAAGGAACCCGTGCCCCTCGCTTCATAAACGAAAGCACCGATGTCAATGTCGGTGCTTCTTTTTTCGCCAATTTTTAACAACTCTGTGAAATCTGTTGATTTAGGCGAAAACTTATGATATAATCGTGTCGATGGAATTAGGAGGAATTACACTATGGGTTGGTTAGCACAAAACATTTCCCTTATGTTTAAGGAGTCTATTTTATTTGATTATGATGTACCAGAGAAAGACGATGACGGCAACATTCTGATTGATATCGCCTATCGTCGAGTGTCTACGGAAAAACAATCTACCGACGGTTTCGGTCTGGATGCACAGTTAAAGGACATCAAAGATTATTACAGAAGATATAACGAGGATGTTCCTGTGTTACTCATAACCGAAGACGGTTTCACGGGTACAACAATGGACAGACCAGGTCTTAATTGTTTCAAAAAGCGACTGAATGATTTTAATATTGGTGCAACCAATATCAGAATCAGAAAGTTCGTTGTTCCGAAGATTGACCGACTGGGTCGTACTTTGGTTGGTACATTAAGTTTTATTCAAGAATATCTATTGCCCAGCGATGGTGTTGACGATATCAACATCAATAAGAACAAAAACAAGCAGAAAACCAGAAGCAAAAAGAAAAAAATAAATTATTATGGCGAGCACGAAAACAATAACCGATATTGTATTGAGTTTGTTTCTTGTCAGGAATCTGTCGTTGAAATTAAACTCGACAAATATGGGAAAATGCACCCCAATTCCAAATTGATGCTCAACATTCTTTCAACTTTCGCCGAGTTTGACAGAGACCAAATCGTGTTGAAAATGAAAGGTGGCAAAGAGCAACGTGCAGCGTCGGGCTACCCACTCGGTGGTGGTGGTATACCATATGGTTATTACTATGACAAAGACAAGGATTTCTACGGCAACTATGTAACCATACCAGAAGAAAAAGCAAAGTTTTTAGAAGCCCGTAGATTGTTTGTTGAAGAGCACATGGCCCCTAACAGAATTGCAGATAAGTTGGGTTTTTCTACCGAGCAACTTGTTATCAATATGCTCAAACGAAGGACCTATTTGAATGTTGTCTCTTACAACGGAAAAGAATACCCAGCACACTTTGAAGCATTTATTACAGAAGAACAGTGGCAAGAACAGCAAGACGAATTTGCAAGAAGAGCGAAAGGTAGTAATTATTCCAAATACTTACTTTCTTCGTTATTGTTTTGTGGTAACTGTGGAGGAAAATTAAGATATCAAGGTGCTTCAAATGGCAACACAAAAATCGTGTGCTATTCGCAGGATAAGTCGCAATCGAAGAGACATCTTGTTAAAGATGAAAATTGTCCGAACCACACACGATACCCAGCAAAAGATGTTGAGGATGTGGTAATCAATACAATTATGAGTTTGTCTTTTAAAACAGACGACGACAACAAGAAGACTGTTTCTGTTTTTGATATTAAAGTAAACCTTCAAAACGAAATATCAAAAAAACAAGCACAACTTGTAAGACTCGCAGAAAAGTTTTCAAAGATAGATAGCACATCTCCAATGGCGGCAGCACTTGAAACTCAAATGGAACAATATTCCAATGAAATTGAGCAACTCCGTATGGAACTCGATAACACTGTTGCACAGGAAGCAAGAGCGAGGAAAGCAAACAAAATTATATATACTATCAAGACTTTCAAGGATGCTTGGGAGCATATGTCAATGGAAGAACGAAGAGATGTATGTGTTGAAATCATTGAAAGTATAATTATCACAGAAACAGGAGCAAAGCCTTCTATTCAAGTGAATTTACAACTTCAACAATATCTAAATTTAAGAGAGGAATAATATTTTCGCCTGATAATACTCATTGGTAC
>JAZQDA010000143.1:0-22657 GCA_045546535.1 Clostridia bacterium
GTCGTCATCAACAACAGTGTAGTCGCCGTCATATGTGCCGTTTCCTGCATCACCGCCGGGTGCTGCACCGTCTGGTGCACCCTGAGGATTTGCTGCCTGATACATTTTCGCAGAAATTTCATAAAATTTCTGTTCGAGTGCACTTGTAGCATTTTTAATTGCTTCTACATCTGTGCCTTCAAGTGCTTTTTTAACATCGGCAATTTTTCCTTCTACCTCTGTTTTGTCGTTTGCATCAAGTTTATCGCCGAAATCAGTCATTGCTTTTTCACACTGGTAACAAAGAGCGTCTGCTGAGTTTCTTGTGTCAACTTCGTCTTTGCGTTTTTTATCTTCTTCAGCAAACTGTTCTGCTTCTTTTACTGCTTTTTCTATGTCTTCATCGGTAAGATTTGTACTTGCAGTGATTGTGATATCCTGAGCATTGCCTGTTGCCATATCTTTCGCAGTAACTTTTACGATACCGTTTGCATCAATATCAAAACTTACTTCAATCTGAGGAATTCCTCTCGGTGCAGGAGCGATGCCTGTGAGAGAGAATCTGCCAAGAGATTTATTATATGCTGCCATTTCTCTTTCGCCCTGAAGAACGTGGATTTCAACAGAGGTCTGATTATCTGCAGCAGTTGAGAACACCTGAGTTTTCTTTGCGGGGATTGTTGTATTTCTTTCAATAAGTTTTGTGCATACTCCGCCAAGTGTTTCGATACCAAGTGAAAGAGGTGTAACGTCTAAAAGAACGATATCTTTTACATCACCTGCTAAAACACCGCCCTGAATTGCTGCACCCATAGCAACACATTCATCAGGGTTAATGCCTTTGTGGGGTTCTTTACCTGTGAGGTTTTTAACCGCTTCCTGAACTGCAGGAATTCTGGAAGATCCGCCGACAAGTAAAACTTTATTGATATCAGATGCAGAAAGTCCTGCGTCCTGAAGTGCTTTTCTTGTGGGTTCGAGTGTTTTTTCAACGAGGTCGCGTGTAAGTTCGTCAAATTTGCTTCTTGAAAGTGTTATATCAAGGTGTTTAGGACCTGTTGCATCTGCAGTAATAAAGGGAAGATTGATATTAGATGTTGTTACGCCTGAAAGTTCGATTTTTGCTTTTTCTGCTGCTTCTTTAAGACGCTGCATAGCGATTTTATCGCCGGAGAGGTCAATGCCGTTTTCTTTTTTGAATTCTTCGATGAGGTAGTTCATAATTTTTTCATCAAAATCATCACCGCCAAGGCGTGTGTTACCGCCTGTTGAAAGAACTTCAAAAATACCGTCGCCGATTTCAAGGATTGATACGTCAAATGTACCGCCGCCGAGGTCATAGACCATAATTTTCTGTTCGTTATCTTTATCCATACCGTATGCAAGAGCAGCAGCGGTAGGTTCGTTTATAATACGCATAACTTCAAGACCTGCAATTTTACCTGCGTCTTTTGTAGCCTGACGCTGTGAGTCATTAAAGTATGCAGGAACTGTGATAACTGCCTGAGTTACGGTTTCGCCGAGATAACTTTCTGCATCTGCTTTGAGTTTGGAAAGAATCATTGCAGAAATTTCCTGAGGTGTGTATTTTTTGCCGTCGATATCTACACGGCGGTCTGTACCCATATCTCTTTTAATTGAAATGATTGTTTTATCGGGGTTTGTTATTGCCTGTCTTTTTGCAACCTGACCGATAAGTCTTTCACCTGTTTTTGTGAATGCTACAACAGAAGGTGTTGTTCTTGCGCCCTCAGCGTATGCGATTACAACGCTTTCGCCGCCTTCCATAACTGATACGCAAGAGTTTGTTGTTCCACGGTCAATACCTATAATTTTTCCCATGATTTATTCCTCCAAAATTATTTATTAGTTTGCTACTTTAACCATACTGTATCTGATAACTTTATCACGATAAATATAGCCTTTTTGAAATTCTTCTGCTACTATGTTTTCGCCAAGAGTTTCATCTTCTATATGCATTACTGCGTTATGAAGTTCAGGGTTGAATTCCAATCCTACAGATTCGATCTGTTTTACGCCGAGTTTTTCAAAGGTTTCTACAGTCTGATTATATATCATTTCAAGTCCCTTTTGAAAATCGGAATTAACATCATTTTCACCTGTAAGTTTAAGGGCGCGTTCAAAGTTATCCAGAACGGGCAAGAGCGCTTTGACTGTGTCTGCAACGCTATCTGTGTAAATCGCCTCTTTTTCGCGGACACTGCGCTTTTTAAAATTGTCATATTCTGCAAGTACCCTTAAGTATTTGTCATTTAGTTCATCATATTTTATCTGCATTTCATTTGATTTTGATGATTTTTTCTTTTTTGGCTTTTCTTCTTCCAAAGGCATCTGTTCTGCCTCTTTTTCGGGTGTATCTGCTTCTTTTTTAATCAAGTTTTTCATCTCCTTCGGTGCCGCTATCCATAATGTCGTTTATACACGCGGTAAGATAGTCTACTGTAGAAATTACCTTTGCGTAATCCATACGGGTCGGGCCTATTATTGCAAGTTTGCCTTTCAATCCTCCGCCAAGCGAATAGTTTGATACGACAAGACTTATATCTTTATCTTTTAAAACGGGGTTTTCATTACCTATTATAACAGAAGTGGAATCGCCCGTTTGAGAAAGCAGGGATTTAATTATTTTACTGTTGTCTTTTTTAAGGAAATTTAAAAATTCTTTTGTTCGTCCGATGTCATTAAATTCGGGGTGTTTAAATATATTTGTAGTTCCGTTCAAGACAACATCTACTGTTTCTGCTTCGTTTGCGATATCTGAGAGAAATTCAAAGATATCATCTGCCAATGCGTCATCTACAGGGATTACAAGTTTTTCTTCGGAAAGGACATCAGGAGAAAGTTCTGTAATGTCAAATCCTGAAAAACGCCTTGAAAGATAGTTTGAAAGTTTTTCAATTACATCTGCATCATACGCCCTGTGGGTACGAATAGTACGGTTTCTCGCCGTGCCGTCAGTAAATACTGCAAGAGCAACAAGGCTTTTTTGCTCTACAGGAATAAGTTTTATATTGCTGATTGTAAGACCTGAAGATATCGGGGTTGTATAGATTGCAGTATAGTCGGTGAGAGCCGACATAATGTCGGATATACTGTCGATTGCACGGCGAAGTTCAAGATGCTTTTTTTTGAGTGCCAGAGTTATCTGATTTATTTCGCCAAGGCTTAGTGAGTATTCGTTCATAAGTTCGTCTACATACACTCTGTAGCCAAGATATGACGGAACTCTTCCTGCCGATGTATGAGGTTTTTCAAGATAACCCGCCTCTTCTAAAGTTGCCATTTCATTTCTTATTGTGGCAGAACTTACGCCGAGGTCGTAGTTTTTAAGTATGTGGGAAGAACCGACGGGTTCTGCTGATGCGATATAGTCTTCGATTATAGCACGGAGAATTTTTTTCTTTCTGTCGCTGAGTTCCATTTTCCCACCCTCTTATCAAATTTAGCACTCGATATCTTCGAGTGCTAAATTAATGATACCACCTTTTTACATATTTGTCAATATATAAAAGGTTTTTTATTCAATTTATCTAATCAGACAAAATCGCAAAGAACTGAATTTGACACATAATATGCCCTCTCTGCTAAAATATATCTATCGGGCAAGTTTATTATAAGTCCGCTTTCTGTATATTTTTTAATTGCGTCAGGAAATGCCGATTCTATAGTTTGTCCAAAACGGCGCTCGAATTCTTTCTTTTTTGCACCGAGTTTTGTAAGTCTTAAAGAAAGAAACATATATTCGCTCATTTGCTCTTTTTTGCTTAAATGAGTATCTTCAATTTTTTCAAAAGATTTTATATAGTCTTCTAAATCCATAGTATTTGTATATCTTCTTTTATTATATAAAGATGATGCCGATGCACCAAGTCCTATATATTCTTTGTTTTGCCAGTATTTAAGATTATGTTTTGACTCTTTTGTGGGGAGAGAAAAATTTGAAAGTTCATATTGAATATAACCGTTTTCTTTCAAACGGGAACATATAAGTTCATACATATCGGCATATTCATCATCTGTTTTTTCTTTGATTGTGCCGTCATTTAGCATTTTTTTAAATACTGTCCCCTCTTCAATTTTGAGTCCGTAACACGATATATGTTCAGGGGCAAGGTTTAAAATGCCGTCAATGCTTTCTTCAAGACTTTTCATAGTCTGCGATGGCAGAGCATACATAAGGTCAAGGCTTATATTTTTAAACCCTGCATCTCTTAAATTTTTAAAGCATCTGACAGTATCTTCTTTAGTATGAAGTCTTCCTAAAACCTTTAGTTCATCATTTAAAAAAGACTGCGCTCCTATACTGACTCTGTTAAATCCAAGTGAAAAAAGTTCTTTGGCTTTTTGCTCATCAATAGTGCAAGGATTTACCTCTATTGTTTTTTCCGCATTTTCTGAAACAGAGAAAAAAGAGTGCAGACTATCTAAAACAGACGAGAGAGAACCTGTATCAATCAAAGACGGTGTTCCCCCGCCAAAATATACAGTGTCTGCACAAATTCCATCGTTTTTATATAAATCTGCCTCTTCTTTTAAAGCATTTAAATATTTTGTTTGTATGTCTTTTCCCAAAGGATAAGAACAGAAATCGCAATAGTTACATTTTCGTTTGCAAAAAGGGATATGAACATATATTCCTTTCATAATTATCACCTATTTATACAAAAGTTCGTATGCGTTATTATAGAGGATTTTTTCGTTTTCATCATCTGTAAGACCAAGAGCGAGAAACTTTTCAATCCCCTCTTTATGACGTTCTATCGGATAATCTGTGCCGAAAAGTATTTTTTCTGCTCCGTGATTTCTTATGATGCGCTTTATTCTTTCCGGGCTGAGTTTACGATCTGTACTTGAACAGTCCATATACAAATCTTTGCCGACCAAAAGGTCTTCTGCCTCGTCCCATTTAAGATGTCCGCCAAGGTGTGCGCCAATTACGATAATTCCCGGGAAATCTTTCATAACCTTTAAAAGTCTGTGTGCTGACGAATAGTCATATTTTACATCGCCCATATGAAAAAGTATGGGGAGTTTTTCTGCGCGGATTATTTCATATGCGCCATACATTCTTGCATCGTCAATACTGAAAAACTGAAAATCGGGGTGAAGTTTTATTCCCTTAAGCCCAAGTTTACGTATTCTCTTTATTTCTTTTTCAAAGTCTTTGTATTCAGGGTGAAGTGTGCCAAAGCCTGTAATATCTTCTGTTATATGAGATGCAGTGGCATCGTTTACGGTTTCAACCTGACTTGCTTTAAGGGCAGATGAATGAATTACAAACTTTTCTACTCCTGCCTCTTTTGTGCTCTCCAAAAGGTCTTCCATTGTGCCTTTGCCGTGCATATCATAGTTATAATAAGTTCCGACATGGGAAACGGCGTTTGGTGCAAGGGGGCCAGGCCATATGTGAGTATGTACATCTATAACTTTGTATTTCATATGAATCACCTGAATTTGTATAAATTGATTTAGTGCGTATGACCCTGAAAGTCATACGCACTAGATTTTAAAGTCCTAATATTCTTTTTGCATTGAGAGAGAATATTTGTTCTTTCTCTTTGTCGGAAAGTAAGGGATCAAACTCCAATGCCCCAACATAGGCACCAAGAGTGCAGGTGGGATAGTCGGAACCGAAAAGGAGACGGTCAATGCCCATCTTATCAATCATTGTCCTGAGTGAACCCTGGTTAGGAGTGCCATAGCCCGAAATGTCAAGATAGTAGTTATCATATTTTTGGGCACGTTCAATCTGACGGGTAACATCCTGATAGAAGCCGGGGTGAGCACCTACAAAAATCATGTCGGGATGGTTTCCTACCATTGTGTCCATTGCATCGTCATTGTAGCAATGAAAATTGCAGATGTAGCCAAGTTTTGCTGCTTCGTCAAGGATAGGATTAAAACCATCTTCGTCATAGTTTTTCCATTCATAGTAACCTGGCAAAAGTTCACCTATAAGGCGCACGCCCTGAGTTTTCATGTGGCGAAGTTCTTCGATAGATTCGTCAATATAGTCTGGATGAATGTGGATGCCGGGAATGTAGAAATCGCCATAGTGCTTATCTCTTATCTCGAGCGCAGTGCGATTGTCTGCTTTGCATTTTTCCCAGCCTTTGAGACTGGTGTTGGCACCTAAAGAAAGAACTGAACCGCAAATGGTGGAAATGTTGAAATGTCGAAAATATTCCCTTGTATAGTCAAGGTCCATTTTTTCGTGAACGGTGTCAAAACAACAGATATTGTTTTCGCCTTTTATAAAAGGATGAGTATGAAAATCTATAATTTCAAAGCCCATAAAAGTCACCTCATTTTATACCTAAAATTGTCTTTGCATTCAGGCTTAAGATTTTTTCCCTTTCGGTGTCGGTAAGATCGGGTTCAAAAAGAACTGCGCCCATTACAATCTGAGGGTTGCAATAGGGAAAACTTGAGCCGAAAAGAATGCGGTCGGCACCGACTTTGTCGATGGTATGTCGGAGCATACCGTGACGGAAAGAAGCAAAACCACCCGAAAGGTCGATGTAGTAGTTTTCGTTTTTCATCATTCTTTCGATGTGCCTTTGCACTCCTACAGGCTCGCCTGTGCGGGTTATAACACAGATAACATCTTTGCGGATATTGACAAAGTCATCGAGCATATCGTGAGAGAAAGCGGACATGCTCATAACCATACCAAGTTTTGCCGCTTCTTCCATAAGTGTGATAAATCCCTCGGAGGTGTAGCCGTCGAACTTATAGTCGGCAGGAGAAAGTTCACCGATGAGATTGATACCGAATGAATGCATAAGTTTCATTTCGTTGATAGATTCATCAATGTAGTCGGGATGAACATGAAAACCGGGCAGGTAAAAATCGCCATAGATATCTTTGAGGTCTAAAGCCGTGCGATTGTTACGCCGTGCTTTGTCCCACTGCGTCTCACCTTCGGCCATGTCAGATTCAACAACCGAACCGCAGATGGTGGAAATGCCTAACTTGTCATAGAGTTCTTTGGTTTTCTCTACACTCATCTCCACATGTTCTTTATAAAGACAAATGTTATTTTTGGTTTCTGTAAAAGGGTGTGTGTTAAAATCGATAATTTCAAAATTCATAATCCACCTCGATGGGTTTAATAATCAAAACCTGCTTTTATTGCTTTCATATTGCTTTCAAGCATTGCCGCCTTTGCGGGGGGAACAAGTTTTGTAACTGCAGTTTCAAGTTGCTCCCAGGTAAACATCTGAGTTTCTTTTACAAGTTTTCCTACCATTATCATATTGGCAAGTTTGGGAATACCCATATCGTTTGCCATTTGTGTAGCAGGGATTTCAAACACATCTACGTCATCTCTTTCGCATTTTCTTGAGATGAGAGAAGAATCCATAAAGATTTTACCGCCCTTTAAAACGGTATTTTCAAATTTATCAAGTGAGGGGCCGTTCATAACCACTATTGCTCCGGGTTCGGGAATAATGGGAGATGCAACATCTTCATCAGAAACGATAACACTGCAACTTGCTGTACCGCCTCTCATTTCGGGACCATATGAAGGAAGATGTGATACATTTTTACCTTCGTTCATACCTGCATATGCAATAACTTTGCCTGAGAAAAGTATGCCCTGTCCGCCAAAACCTGCAAAAATAATTTCGTGTGTCATAATTATTTTTCCTCCTTTTCAATGTCTTTATATACACCGAGAGGATAGTGAGGAAGCATATTTTCTCTCATCCAGTCAAATGATTCCTGAGGCGACATACCCCAGTTTGTAGGACAGGTTGATACAACTTCTACAAGCGAGAAACCTTTGCCGTCAACCTGTGTCTGGAATGCTTTTTTGATAGCAGCCTTTGCCTGTTTGATATGGGGAACTGTATCTACAGTTACTCTTTCGATATATGCAGGGCCATCGAGTGTTGAGAGCATTTCGCTCACTCTGATGGGGTTACCCTGTGTTTTGGGGTCTCTTCCGTAGGGGGAAGTCTGTGTAACCTGACCGGCAAGTGTGGTAGGTGCCATCTGACCGCCTGTCATACCATAGATTGCGTTATTTATAAAGATTGTTGTTACGTTTTCGCCTCTTGCTGCAACGTGAACTGTTTCTGCAGTACCGATTGCTGCAAGGTCGCCATCGCCCTGATAGGTAAATACTATTTTGTCGGGACGTGCGCGTTTGATACCTGTTGCAACTGCAGGTGCTCTGCCGTGTGCGGCTTCCTGCATATCGCATTCAAAATAGTTGTAGGCAAAAACGGAACAGCCAACAGGTGCAACACCTATTGTATCACCTTCGATGCCGAGTTCGTCTATAACTTCTGCTACAAGACGGTGAACTATACCGTGAGGGCATCCGGGACAGTAGTGAAAAGATACATCACTTAATGCGTGAGGTCTTTTGAATACTTTTTCCATTATTTTTTACCTCCTAACTCGATGATTTTTGAAAGAATTTCATTCGGTGTGGGAACGATACCGCCTGTTCTTCCGAAGAATTCTACATCGGCTCTGCCGTTTACTGCAAGTTTAACATCTTCAACCATCTGACCAAGGCTCATTTCTACTGTGAGGAATTTTTTTGCTCCTCCGCTGAGTGCTTTTTCAAACGCTTCATAGGGGAAAGGCCAGAGTGTGATGGGACGGATTATACCAACTTTAATTCCCTGCTCCTTTGCTTTTGCCATAGCAGTTTTTGCAATACGTGCAGTTGTGCCGTATGCTACGATTACAATATCTGCATCTTCTACATCTATCGCTTCATAGCGGACTTCGTTTTTCTCAATTTCTTCATATCTTTTCTGTCTTTCAAGTACAAGGTCTTCAAGTTCTTTTGCTTCAATGAAGAGTGAGTTTATAATATTTTTCTTTCTTTTCATTTTTGTGCCTGTAGTTGCCCATTCTTTTTCGGGGAGTTCGGAAACGTCTTTATCTTTGAACTCAATGGGTTCCATCATCTGACCAAGCATACCGTCGCCTATAATCATTACAGGGCATCTGTATTTATCGCCGATATCAAAAGCATCAGATGTAAGGTCTACCATTTCCTGAATTGAACTTGGTGCAAGAACTACAAGGTGATAATCACCGTGTCCGCCGCCCTTTGTTGCCTGAAAATAGTCAGACTGTGCGGGTTGAATACCGCCAAGTCCGGGACCTCCGCGGACAATATTTACTATAACACAGGGAACATCGGCACCTGCTATGTAAGAGATACCTTCCTGTTTTAAACTAATTCCTGGTGATGATGAACTTGTCATTACTCTGACACCTGCACCACCTGCACCGTATACCATATTGATTGCGGCAACTTCACTTTCTGCCTGAAGAAATGTTCCGCCGATTTTAGGCATTTTCTTTGCCATATATGCACTAACCTCTGTCTGAGGTGTGATAGGATAACCGAAGAAATGACGGCAACCCGCTCTGATTGCGGCTTCTGCCAACGCTTCGTTACCTTTCATCAAAACTTTATTTCCCATGGTATTAACCTCCTTTTTGAAAAATTATCTTTCAACTTCGATTACAACGTCAGGACACATTGTTGCACAGAAAGCACAGCCTATACATTTGTCCATTTCAACAACTGTTGCAGGATGAAAACCTTTCTGGTTAATTCTGTCCTTTGCCATTATTACAATCTTTTTCGGACACGCGTCTACACAGAGTCCGCATCCTTTACATCTGTCTTCGTTAAATGTTACTTTTGCCATATTCAAAGCCTCCTTAACAAGAGTTTAAATTAAACTTTTATATAAATTATGCAAGTGCGTCAAAGGGCAGTTGCATAAAAAGTTTCATCGGGAATTTTTCTATATCAGTATCTATCTTTTCAAGTATATCTTCTCTGCCTGAAACATATTTTACGGGTACATTCATTATTTTTGATACCTCGTTTAAAATTTCAAATGAGCCTTTGAAATCATCAGGACCTGAAAGATAAGAAAGATTTGGGTTATTAACAAGTGCGGTTATTTTTAATCTTGAAGAAATTTCAATTTCCCGTGCAAGACTGACTATATCCTCAGCGCTCTGGGTATCAGGCCTTTTGGTATTTACAACAAGAAACATCTCGTAGTCCGTATCTTTGATATATGGGAAATATCTGCCAAGTGCTATTGCACCGTCTTCATCTCCGCCGACATCGAAAAGTGCGGGGGCATCTTTATCTGCAAAAACCGAGATAATATCGCTTGGAAGAGTCGGCAGGTCAAGGTTTGTACCTGCATAATCAGGTGCTATGACCTTTATTCCGTTTTTGGTCAGGAATTCTTTTGCGTCATTTGTGCGGAAATACGGGTTTACGATATCCATATCGCAAATAGTTGCTTTCCCGAATTTTTCTTTGAGTTTCAGTGCGTAATTTATACTGAATTCTGTCTTACCGCTGCCGTAATGACCTGTAACTATGGTAAGTTTTTTCATAAAACATCAATCCTTTATTACTAAAACTATCTTTCCTTCAAGGTGAATTTTTTTGTTCGCTTTTTTTATTACAAATACCCATATTAAAACTATAAGTGCAAAAAGCAGAACTGTTTTAAGTGCACCGAGAGCATAAATCTCTGCAAAAAGTGCGCAGACAATCATAAGCAAAACGGGAAGAAAATACACAAGTGCAATAATTAAAAATATCTTTTTCCCTGAATCTTCTATAATGACCTTGTCGCCCTTTTTTGCGCCTATAGGATTTAAAACCGTAGTTTCATATTCGGGTGCGGTGCATGTCGAACATTCAGAGCAGTCATGAGAACAAGCGCTCATTTTTCGGATTAAGACTTTTGCCTTATTCCCGTTTGTTTCAGCCACGGTTCCCTGCCCTGTCATCTTCTTCACCTCTAAACTGATAGTTTACATTACATTATAACAAATACGACAAAATTTTTCAATAGGCAGAGAGTGTTAAATTTACACAAAATTAATGTTTTTTACCGCCTTCTTTTTAACATATAAAAAAGACTGTTACCCTTTCGGTAACAGTCTTTCATGTTAATCTTTTAAAATATCTTCAACACTTGCATTTGTGTAGGATATAATGTCTTTTGTTTTAAGATAAAGTTGACACCCTTTTACCCCTGCACTTACTGTTATATATTCGTGCGCAAGACTCTGGTCTGATATGAATGTGGGAAACTTCTTTTTCATACCGACAGGCGAACACCCGCCGCGGATATAACCCGTCAAGGCGAGTAGGTCTTTTACGTGCACCATTTCTATCTTTTTATTGCCGGTTACTTTTGCACCTTTTTTGAGGTCAATTTCTCTGTCAACTGGTATGCACATAACTACAGGCCCTGTTTTATCACCTATCGCAACAAGGGTTTTATAAACGATATCAAACTCAAGACCTACTTTTTTGGCAATAGATGTTCCCGAAAGGTCGTTTTCGTCAACTTCGTATTCAAGTGGCGTATACTCTATTTTCGCCTTATCCAAAAGGCGCATAGCATTTGTCTTTTGCATTTTTCCTAGCCTTTACAGATTTTCTATTTTATCGGAAAGAGCGTCAAGCCAGTCGCCCTCAAAAAGTTCAATAAGACCTGCATCTGCTCCACCTGCAAGTTTGGGGTTTATGGGAAGACGGCTAACTGAGTCTATTGAATACTGCTTTGCTATTTCGTCAATATGGCTTTCACCGAAAATATTATGTTTTTTACCACAGTCTGAGCACTCGAAATATGACATATTTTCAACTATTCCAAGGATTGGAATGTTCATAAGTCTTGCCATTTTAACTGCTTTTTCAACTATCATTGAAACAAGTTCCTGAGGTGAAGTTACAATAATTATGCCGTCAACGGGAATTGACTGGAATACTGTAAGTGCTACATCGCCTGTTCCGGGGGGCATATCGATAAACATATAATCTGTATCCCAGATAACATCTGTCCAGAACTGTTTTACAGTACCGCCGATTACGGGGCCTCGCCATACTACAGGGTCTGTGTCATTTTCTAAAAGAAGATTGATACTCATTACATCAATTCCAGTTTTAGTTGAAACGGGTAAAAGGCCAAATTCATTTGCAAGTGCTTTTTCCTTTATACCGAAAACTTTCGGGATTGATGGGCCTGTAATATCTGCATCAAGAACTGATGTTTTATACGCTTTTCTTCTCATAAGAACAGAAAGCATCGATGTTACCATAGATTTACCAACACCGCCTTTACCGCTGACGATGCCTATAGTTTTCCCAATTCTGCTCATTTCGTGGGGGTTTTCAATAAAACTTTGTTTTTTCTCTTTTGAACTGCAGTTTGAAGAGCAGGTTTCGCAGTTGTGTGTACATTCGCTCATTTTAATTTTCCTTTCTATGTTGAATTAAATTGATTTATTATAGTTTTTGCACCCTTATATTATATATTTATATCAAATTAAAATCAAGTGCAATTCTTGTTTTATACTATCCATTTTTTTAGAAAAGGGATATGAGAAATAAGTTTATAAACCAAAAGACATATAATTAAAACAGACAAAGCCAAAAGAGGCACAGAAATAATACATGGCATAATAAAAGCAGTTACACCGTGGTTTTCAAGCACATACAAAACAAACATATGGCAAAGATAAACGCAAAACGATGCCTTTGAAACGAATATAAAAGCCTTTGAAACTTTTTCTTTAACTTTTATATATTTTGCAAGTGAAAATAGTCCTGACGCCATTATACATACTCCAACGGTATTACCGCCGAGATAGGTTTCGTTTAACATTTCGTTTCTTAATGAAAGGAAGTAAGTAAAAAAATAAATGATTAAAAATCCCGTTATAAATAATGTGAGTGATTTTTTAAAATCTAATGGATAGGTTTTAAGATAATAACCTAAAATTCCGTATCCTATTGAAGAATAGACAAGATTTATAGCCCACTGATTAGTTAGCCCTGACAAAAGATTAAAAGGGTAAAAGGATTGCACGGTCGGGAAAATAATTCCTAGTCCAAACCACAAGATAAGCATATACTCTAAAAGTTTTTTATCTGCTTTGTCTGTCAAAATTCTTATAATGGGCAAAAATGCGTAAACGATAAGAATTATGTGTATGTAATAAAAATGAAATTCGTGGTCAAATAGGAAGAGGCGTTTTAACGAGAAAATAACCTGTTCAAAATTTAACCCGCCGTTCATTTTTAAGTGGTATATCTTATATAAAAATCCCCATACAAGCATGGCTATTACTATGCGAAGCATGTTATGAAGATAGAGTTTTTTAATTGAAAGCGGTTTTTCTCTGTCGAGCATCAGGGCACCCGAACACATTAAAAATAACGGGACACTTGCCCTGAAAAGTGTCGCCCAGAAAAGCGCAGTATTCCACTGTGCAGTGCCGATTGACTCGCCTGTAAGAACTCTTGAAACTAGATGAATTGAAATAACGCCCAGTATTGCAAAAGTTTTTATTATATCAAGCATTGTATTTCTTTTTGTCATATTTAACACCTCTTTTGAAACGGTGCAGATTTTATCAAAAATATTGTATCACAAAAAAGTGCAAAAAACAATAATGCAAAGGCAGTCTTTTTACGAAAAAAGACTGCCTTTGCATTTATTATAAAAACCACCAAAAAAATAAATCTCTGATGGTTGACAGGCTTATTATTGTGCGTCGCAGAACAAATTATGCAAAATATTATGAAAAAAGAGAATTTATCGTATTTTTAATTTCATCATCTGTAAAATTTTCAAAAGAAAAGAGGATATAAATTCCATCTTTTTCTATAATGACACTATCAGGAAATGAATCTTTAATATTTTCTGATTTTGAAAATGTTACAGTCATAGTTTTATTAAAGTCTGAATGATTAAACTTAAGTGTTAAAGGGTCGGAAACAGAAAATCCTGAAATTTTCTCATATCCGTTTTCAAGAGTAAAACTGTCTATGGATAATACTTTTTCTATTACACCGTTATAGTACTCTGAGTTAGTAATATGAGAAATGCCTCTCGGTGTATTATCCGCGCCCTTTCGTCTGATATCAGAGTTAAAATTGAAGATTGACGGCAGACAGAGAGTGAGCAAAATAACAAGTGCCAAAGCGGGTTTTAAAATGTTTCTTGCATATACTTTTCTTTTTCTTTTATCCCCGTTTAATGTGTCATATAAAAGACGGGGGTCAGGTTTTATATATTCTATCATAGCAGTATAAACATCTTTAAATTTCATAGTCGTACCTCTCTCCTAACATAATTTTCAGTTTATCTCTCGCTCTTAAAAGTCTTGACTTTACTGTGTTTTCTTTTATACCGAGTGTTTTTGCAATACTCATTACAGACATATCCTCTCTGTAAAAAAGATAAATAACTGTTCTGTATTTTTCAGGCAGTTTTTGCACAATATCAAATAGGTCTGAAATCTCTTTTGACTCAAAAACTATATCGTTATGAAGCGGTGCACTTTTTCTATACCACGAACTCAAGAACACACTTTTGCTTTTATTTACAGTTACCCGTATAAGCCACGCCTTTATATGCTCTTCCGACTCGAATTGTTTGTCGGTTTTTAAGTAGGCAAGAAAAACGTCCTGACATACATCTTCGGCAAACTCCTTGTTTTTGGTGCGAGTAAAGGCTAGTCTGTAGACGGTATTAAAATATTTTTTAACTATCTCTTGTTTTTCAGCATTTGAAAAGTTTTGTAAGTCCAATATAATATCACTCCATATATAATACATTTTAATAATGAAAAAAGTTTCAAATAAAAAAATACTCAGAATCCGTTATGAATTCTGAGTGTTTTGTCATTTTTCTATGTTTAATCTACTGTAGTCTTTTTATACAATATGATGCACAGATACCTGTAAAAAATCCCGTTATTACAGAAGAAACTATCATTATTAAAAAATAATATGCAATTTCTATCTGATTTGTAATAAGATACGCTACAAGAATCTGCCCGAAAGAATGACTGAGTGCACCGATTATACTTACCGCCCAGACTAAAGAGCGGTCAAGGATTTTTATAGCAAGACACATCGACAAAAAGCACAAAAGTCCGCCCGACAAACTAAAGAGAAATGACATTGTATGACCAAAGAGTAGCGAAGATACGAGTATTCTTATCATAAGTACGCCAAAAGCCTCTTTTTTGCCCAGGGTGTATATTGCAACTAATATTACAATATTTGAAAGACCCAGTTTTACTCCGGGAAATGGAAGTATCGGCGGTATAAAACTTTCAAGTGCGTATATGCCCAGTGCAAGGCTTGAGAAAAGCGCGGCAAGTACGATTTTTCTTGTGTTCATTTTAATTTATGCTCCCTGAGTTATATCTTCGTCTGTTTCGTCGTCTGTAAGTTTTATGACAACATTATTCGGCAGACAAACTATAGGTCTTGCTCCGCCTGATATTGCTCCCTGTTTTATGCAGACTTTATCGGGGCAGTCGGCTTCTATAACTGAAATCTGACCTTTCTCAATAAAAACGGTGTTGCCTTCCAGTTCAATTGTATATGGCTTTTCAACGCCTGTAAGGTCAATTTTATGCAAAAGTTTTCCGTCTTCAAAAATACAAGCGTATTTTTTCGGCGTTTCGTTGGAAGTTAAATATACAGCACCCGCAGCGGCTGCAATTGCTGCAACTGAAAAGCAGGTTGCTAAGATTTTTGTTGATTTTTTCACTATTCTCAATCTCCGTTCTTTAAAAATTCCATATATTTATCTATCATATCCATAAGTGTGTCAAAGTTTTCAGTTTTACACACTTCGTTTCTTATAAAGGCACTTGATTTCATACCTTTGGTGTACCACGCGATATGTTTTCTTGCTTCTCTCACGCCTGTGCGTTCGCATTTAAGGTCACACAAAAGTTCTATATGCTCTTTCATAACCGTAAGTCGTTCTTCATCGGTTGGGTATGTTTTAACCTCGCCAGAGGCTATAAGTTCGTGAATCTGAGTAAAAATAAACGGATTCCCCTCTGCACCACGAGCAACCATAACTGCATCGCACCCAGTCTCCTCAAACATTGAAAGAGCATCTTCGCTCGTGTATATGTCGCCGTTTCCGATTACGGGAATTTTAACCGCTTTTTTAACTTCTTTTATCACATTTCTGTCTGCTTTTCCTGTATAATACATCGCTGCAGTTCTCGGGTGAACGCAGATTGCAGATGCACCGTTTTCCTCTATGATTTTGGCAAGTTTTACTGTATCAATATACTCTTTTATACCGCATCTGATTTTACAAGTTACGGGAACTGAAACCGATTTTGAAACTGCATCTACAATTCTTGCAATAAGGTCAAAATCAGAAAGCAGTGCACTGCCGTCGCCGTTTGAAGTAACTTTTGGGGCAGGGCACCCCATATTTATATCTATAATTTTGATGCCCTTTGATTCGACTTTTTTTGCGCTCTCTGCCATAATGGCTGGGTCTGAACCAAAAATCTGAACGGCGAGAGGGTTTTCTTCTTCACGCGTTTCCATAAGGCTATAGGTCTTTTTATCATTAAACGAGAGTGCCTTTGCACTGACCATTTCAGAATACACAAGCCCTGCGCCCCATTTTTTGCACATAAGTCTGAAAGCAAGGTCTGTTACCCCTGCCATAGGTGCTAAAAATATATTGTTTTCAAAACTTAAATTCCCTATTTTTATCATATCAGTTTATATTATTCCATATCTATAAATTTTGTTATGAAAAACGGATTGACTCATATCGGGTCAATCCGCTGTCGGTTATTTTGAATGGATAAGTGATGAGAGTTCTTCCATAAAAGATTTGACATCTCTGAATTCACGGTATACAGATGCAAAACGAACATATGCAATATCATTTATGTTTTTCAGTTTATCCATTACGAGTTCACCAATCTCGGTGGATGTAACCTCACGGTCAAGAGAGTTATTGAGAACACTTTCTATTTCAAGTACCATATTCTCAATCTGAGCAAAACTTACAGGTGTTTTTTCACACGCTCTTAAGATACCGTTTAAAAGTTTTTCTCTGTTATAAACCTGTCTTTTACCGTCTTTTTTAATAATTACAAGCGGAACAGATTCAATCTGCTCATAAGTTGTAAATCTTTTCTCGCATTTAAGACACTCTCTGCGTCTTCTGATAGATGAGCCGTCATCTATAGGACGGGAATCTATTACTTTACTTTCAAGATATTCGCAATACGGACATTTCATTTATGTTTCCTCCATTCGCAAATTCAAAACGCACCATTGTTTATAGGCGTTTTTATTTTAAAAAATATGCTGTACGAAAATATACAGCATATTTTTAAATTTGAATATTAGCCTCTGTTAAGAAAATCAGGAATTTCAAATCCGCCTACATCTGCGTAGCCGTCATCAGAAAGAAGACCGAAAGCATCTTCTTTTGCATCTTCAAAACCTGTTGCAACAACTGTGATAACGATTTCATCGCCAAGTGATTCATCGATAGATGTACCGAAGATGATGTTTGCATCGGGATCAACAAGTTGATGAACGAGTTCAGATGCCTGTTCGATTTCCATAAGACCGAGGTCTGATGAACCTGCAACATTGAGTACTACTTTCTTTGCACCGTCAATTGTGGTTTCAAGAAGCGGTGAGTAGATTGCATCTTTTACTGCTTCTTCTGCTCTGTTATCACCACTTGCTCTGCCTATACCCATATGAGCAACGCCTGTGTTTCTCATAACTGCAGAGATATCTGCAAAGTCAAGGTTGATGTAACCGGGGCTAGTAATAAGGTCAGATATACCTTTTACGCCCTGACTTAAGATTTTATCTGCCATTTTGAAAGCATCTTTCATAGATGTTTTCTTATCGCATATATCAAGAAGTTTGTTATTGGGGATAACAACAAGTGCATCTACACAATCTTTTAAAACTTCGATACCTTTTTCGGCTCTTTCCATTCTCTGTCTGCCTTCAAAAGCAAAAGGTTTGGTTACAACGCCTACTGTGAGTATGCCCATTTCTTTTGCAATAGATGCAACTGTGGGTGCAGCGCCTGTACCTGTACCGCCGCCCATACCTGCAGTTACGAATACCATATTGGCATCAGCAAGGGACTGTTTGATTTCTTCACGGCTTTCTTCTGCCGCTTTCTGTCCGATTTCAGGGTTTGCACCTGCGCCGAGACCTTTGGTGAGTTTTTCACCAATCTGGATTTTTCCGTTTGCTTTTGACGGATTTTCGCCGAAAAGAACCTGTCTGTCTGTATTAACTGCTATAAATTCAACGCCTGAAAGGCCGTCTTCTATCATACGGTCAACAGCATTATTACCGCCGCCGCCAACACCTACAACTTTCATATTGGCACCAACTATTTCTCTTTGGTTATCAAATTCAATCACGATTTTTCCTCCTCTAACCCATATTATAAATAATTATAGCACAACATTCAGAATAATGCTATAGTTTTTTTTTGGATTTTATAATTTTGTACAAATTAAACAATTCAATCGGTAAAATGCGACATCTCACGACATTCTGCTTGTTACGTTCTGGGTGTCTGCAAGTTCGATTACACCGCCGTTTTGAGTGTCGGGAAGTTCAGGGATTATCGCCTTTAAAAATGCGATTTTATATTCAATAGTATCTCCGCTTTCCTCTCCGTCTTCCCCCATATTTACCAAGGTGTCGGTGGTGAGAATCATACGGATATTTTTGAGGTCTGTAATATCCACAGTTTTTATATTTGAAATTATATCCCCTGCTTTTAATTCATAAAGGATTTTTGTTAAAAGGGAAGACAATTCTTTAGAATTATCTGAGTCTATTTTCATAAACTGTCCGATTTCGATGTCTTTAAGTTTTATTCCCTGTATTACGGGGGCTTCACCATTTGGCGAAACCTGAGTTGCAATTACTGTTCCCTTTTCGTCAACGGCACAATATGCGCCTTTTTCCTTGATATATCCGCATTCGGTTCTCTCGTCAACAACAAGTGTAACCTTTGACGGAAGTGTGCGGACAATCTGTACTGATGAAATTTTACCGAGTCTTTTTACGTTATCGTTTACTTTCTTATCGTTCACAGAAAAAATATTATCTCCCGTATCTATTCCTGAAATGCTTATTATATCATCTTTTTCGAGTTTTATATTGCCCGAAACATCTATGTTTTTTATTTTAAAAACGGGCGACATCAGAAATAAAGTCACGGCAATTAAAGCAAGGCATAAAATACCTGCAATTTTTGCTCGTTTCACCGTGGTTTTATACGGAATAGGTCTTTTTTGATTTTTCTGTTTTGAGTTTGAAGACATTTTAGTCAATCCTCTCTATTTTCGCTCCAAGTTTTTTGAGGTCGGAGCAAAGGTCCTGATAACCTCTGTCAATATAGTGAATATTTGAAATGTAAGTAGTCCCCTCTGCGCCGAGAGCAGCAGAGGTTAGGGCGGCACCTGAACGAAGGTCACACGCATCTACCATTGTACCTTTTAAGGTGTCTACACCGTGTACCATTGCAATGCGTCCGTTTACTCTTATATCTGCACCCATGTCACTGAGCCTCTTGCAGTGTCCGAAACGGTTTTCGAAAATTTTTTCTCTCACTGCGCCAAAGCCTACAGATGTTGCCATAGCAGATATGAGAGCAGGTTGTGAATCGGTAGGAAACTCAGGATACGGCCCTGTTGCAACATACGGAAGATTTATTAAACGGTTTGGCTTTTCTATATAAAATGAATTGTCAGTACAATTTATTTTCATACCCATATTTCTGAAAGCAGCAAGTACGGGTGAAAGAAGAGAGGGAGATATCCCATCTACTGTTACAATCCCTCCTGCACAGGCTACCGCACCCAGATAAGTTGATGCAACTATGCGGTCGGGAATTATTGTAACTTCACCGTCTTTTGGGGAAAGTGTACCTTTTACATATATCTCGCCCGTTGCTTCACCGTAAATTTCAACACCGATTGATCGAAGATAATCAGCAAGATTTTTTATTTCAGGCTCTTTTGCAGCATTTGAAATTATCGTTAGCGAGGGAGTGAGAGATGCTACGAGTATTAAATTTTCTGTTGCACCCACTGACGGAAAATCAAGAGTGATTTTAGTTGGTGTTATATGATGCGCCCTACATAAAATTCCGTCAGGTGTAAAAGATACATCTATGCCGAGTTGTTTAAAGCCTTTAAGATGAATATCTATCGGGCGTTTACCTATACAGCAGCCTCCGCTGCCTGTAATAAAAGCCCTCTTTGTACGGGCTAAAAGCGCTCCGGCAAAAAGGCTTGAACTTCTGGTCTGACGCATTATGCTATCCGGAATATTTGTATCGCAAAACAGCGATGAGTCAACTATGAGTTTATCTTTATCACGCAAAACTTTGCACCCGAGCATTTCAAGGATTGTTATTATACTTCTTATATCAGAAAGGTCGGGACAGTTATGTATAATACTTTTTCTGCCGTTTATTATTGTCGCGGCAAGGATTGGCAGGGCGGCATTTTTGGCTCCGTGAACCTTGATTTTGCCGCTTAAGGCTGTGCCGCCTTCAATTTTATACAGGCTCATTGTGGCACCTCCGTGTTGATGAACTATCTTATCATATGCAACCGAAGGTCTTAGTGTTACGAATAGCCGATTTTTAAAAGTTGTTTCGTCTATATATACAAAGGAGTGTAAGCACCGCTTTTGGTAGGTAGGAATTTAAGAGGCAGCGGTGCTTACATGAGTTAATCAGCAAAGTTATATAAGTGCCCTGATTTCTTTATATATAATATCAAGGGCGTCTGTTTTTCCAAGTTTTCCTGACGCAGTTTTCATATTTTCGAGCGCTTCGGGATTAAACAAAACTGAATCTATACTTTTTTTGAGAGTTTCCAAAGAAAAATCACGCTCGAGTATTGTGATTGCTCCGCCTTTATCGGAGATTGCACGGGCGTTATATTCCTGATGGTTGTTTGTAACATTGGGTGATGGCACAAATACCGCAGGTTTTGAAAGAGCGGAAAGTTCAGATACTGTGATTGCTCCCGAACGGCACACCGCCATATCTGCAGCATTCATAACCTCGTTCATATTATCAATATAGGGAACTATTTGTATGTAATCTCCTGTTTTTATGCCCATCTGGTTGGCTTTTTTTATTATGGTATCATAATTTCTCTCGCCTGTTGCAAAGAGAACTTTTATGCCAGAATTTTTATCAAGTGTTTTTATATATTCCAAACTTACATTGTTTATGGCATCTGCCCCAAGACTCCCGCCGAATATAAGCACAAGTTTTTCTGAGCCGACACCGAGAGCTTTTCTGGCGTCTTCTCTTGAAGTTGTAAGAATATCAGGACGTATGGGATTGCCCGTGAAAACCACTTTTTTTGCACCGTCAAGGTATTTAAGGCTGTCTTCAAAACTTATTGCGGTAATACTTGATTTTTTCGATAATAGTTTAATGGCTTTACCGGGGAAAACATTTTGCTCATGAATAAGAGTGGGTATTCCCATTGAATTTGCTGCCATTACTACAGGGGCGCATACATATCCGCCCGTGCCGATTACTATATCGGGATTGAAATTCTTTATTATTTTTTTGCATTTTTGCTTTGACGAAAGCATATGGCAAAGGGATTTGAAATTACTCAGTGTCAGTTTCTTTGAAAGTCCCTCTACCTTTATGTATTTGATATCATAACCTTTTTTGGTAACAAGTTTGCTTTCAAGTCCTCTCTCGGTGCCTACGAAAAGTATTTTTGTATTTTTATCTTTTGACATAAGATAGTCTGCAATAGCGAGTGCGGGATTTATATGCCCTGCCGTACCGCCACCTGCAAGTAATATTTTCATAGTTTCACCCCGAGTCTTTTTCATATTTCGCATTCTCTTGATATTGAGAGGACTACTCCCATTTCAGCAAGAATAAATACAAGCGATGTTCCGCCGTAACTGAAAAACGGAAGCGGCATACCTGTTGCGGGCATCGATGATGTTACAACCGCAATATTTATTATAACCTGAATGGCAATAAGCGATATTATGCCGAGAACTGTAAGTTTAGAGAACTTATCAGGGGCATTACATGCAATTTTTACACCTTTCCATATGAGAAGTGCAAAGAGAACAACCATTAAAAGTGCTCCGAAAAATCCGAGTTCCTCACAGATAATCGAGAAAACAAAGTCGTTTTGTGCTTCGGGAAGATAGAGGTATTTTTGTCTGCTCTGACCAAGACCGAGACCGAAAAATCCTCCGCTTCCTATGGCATAGAGCGACTGAACTATCTGATAGCCTTCCCCTTGCTTATATTTGAAAGGGTCAAGAAATGCAAAAAATCTGTCTGCACGGTACTCAGCACTAAACATTGCGACAACAACTGCTACAACGGCAGGAACACCTATTGTTATAAAATGCTTAATTTTTGCACCTGCACCAAAAAGAACTGCAAATCCCGCAAGTGCTATAACTACTGCACCGCTGAGGTGAGGCTCAATAAATACCAAAAGTGCAACAAGGCCTATAATGCACACATATGGCAAAAATCCTTTTGTGAAAGTTTTAAGTGCATCGGGATTAACCGAAAGGCTACGTGCAAGGAAAACTATTATTGCAAATTTTGCAACCTCCGACGGCTGAAAACTTACTGCACCGAAACCGAGCCATCTCTTTGCACCTTTTGCTTCAATTCCTATGATTGGAACGAGAATGAGAAGAACTATCGTTATAACCATAAGATGAAGTGCGTATTTATAGATTGTTTTGTATGAAATGCGCGACACCATAAGCATTACTATTACG
>JAZQDA010000144.1:0-15373 GCA_045546535.1 Clostridia bacterium
TCCTTGCAAAAGGTAAATCTTTGCCGGAAACACCAAGTGATGAAAGGTCAGAGTCGATATAATCTTCTATTAAAGATGCAGTTTCATCGTCTATTTTTTCGCCGTATCGGTTTATAACCTTTATGCCGTTATCGTAGAAAGGATTGTGCGATGCGGTTATCATAATTCCGCAGTCGAATTCATCTTTTGCCGTCACATAAGAAACGCTCGGAGTAGTGGTTACGTGAAGTATATATGCATCTGCTCCCGAGGCGGTAATACCTGCGCAAAGTGCGTATTCAAGCATATAACTTGAAAGACGGGTGTCTTTGCCTATCACAATTCTCGGGCGGTAATTTGCCTTGGTGTTGCCCGACAGCGATGATGAAAAATACCAGCCTAAAAATCTTCCCACTTTATATGCGTGGTCTGAGGTAAGCCCTATATTTGCTTCCCCTCTGAAACCGTCAGTGCCGAAATACCTGTTTGCTCTTTTTTTATCACGAACATTTTTTATTTGAATATCATCACGCAAAAGTTCATCTGAAGAAATGCCGAAAAGAGAAGTTAAAAGAAGTATCTTATCAGCCTGAGGAAGTGCCTGATCCATTTCCCATTTTGATACCGCCTGTCTTGAAACAGATATCTTTTCGGCAAGTTGTTCCTGCGATAAACCTTCAGATATACGAAGTTTTGAAATTTTTTCGCCGATTGTCATTATGTCATCACCTTTCTTTACCCCGAAAAATATAATAAAAATTTCCCCGAGTGTAACAATACAATACTATGATAATATCACATTATAATTCCCTTAACAACCAATTTTAATTCCTTTTTTTGCAACTTAAAGTTGCATTTTTTCTGTTTTCGGCAAAATTCCGCTTATTCCTAACTGGATTTAGGTGTTTTTGGCAACTTTAGTTGTCAAATTGCTTTGCAACTAAACACTATTACCTTTAATATTTTATTTGTTTCCCCGTTTTTGATGCTTATACTATTAAAAAATAAAGGGACTGTAAAAAACAATTGTTTTTTACAGTCCCTTTTGCATCAAATTATATTTTTATTTATCGTCTTCTGTCTGGCGGGTTATTTTTTCAGTTAAGATTTTAAAAATCGTAGCCGAAACGCTTACCTGCATAACAAGGTCTTTTATTTTGTCATCATTTTCACCGTCGCCATAAAAAATGGGGTCGGCAACGGCTCTAGTCTGACGGAATACATAGTTAAAAGCAGTGTGCTGATTTTTTACAAAAGAATCATAAATTGCACAAACTTCTTTTTCCGCAAGACCTACAGGAATAATCTGCCCGATTGTTGACATATCAAGTGTCTGCTTTAAAGTACACACAATAAGAAGATAGGCAAGGTGGATTTTAGAGTATTTTTTCTTTATAGGCGACGGGATAATGCCAAGTTTTACATAATTGTTTATCATAGCGCTTGTTACGGGTCTGTAGAGGTCGGTAACTTTTTCATACACCGAAAGATATTTATTTACCAAAGACACAACCTGGTCCATATAAAGTTCAAGGTCGGGAAGTGTTTCCCATAGCGGAAGCGAGAATGTTGTAAGCGCCTGTTCCGTCTGCGAAAAAGACGCTATAAGTTTTTCTTTTTTTACATTCATTATATAAAACCCCGATTCATTAGTATACAAACTGCCTTATATTGTTATTATAGAATAAAATTTGAAAAAATTCAAGATATTTCTTGACAAGATTACATTGTCGTGCTAAACTAGTATTCGTTACTAGATGCAATAATAGTTAAAATTAAGGAGGAATTATGAACAGAAAATTTTTAACATTCAAAGAACTTATAACCGCTATAGGCGAAAGATATGAAAAAAATATTGCTTTCAAAGTTAAAAAGAAAGATGAAAACAAAAAAACATATTATGACGAAATTACATACGGCCGTTTTGCAAATGAAGTCGAATATCTTGCCCGTTCTATGATGAACATGGGTCTTTCAGGCAAAAAGATTGCAGTTATAGGCAAAAACAGTTATGAGTGGATTACCGTTTTTCTTGCCACTGTATGTGCAGGAGGCGTAATTGTTCCTCTTGACCGTTCTCTTCTTGACCATGAAATGAAAGACCAACTTGAGCGCTCAGGTGCATCTGCCCTTTTCTACGGCGAAAATTATGAAACAAGAGTTGGCGAATATGATATCATAAAAGTTTGCACCGATTCAGATAAATTCCAGAGCCTTTTAAAAGACGGGAAAAACCTTGACAATAAAGAAGAATATGAAAATATAGTCCATAATCCCGACGTTTTAAGCGTTCTTCTTTTCACATCGGGCACAACATCTGCTTCCAAAGCGGTTATGCTTTCTCAGAGAAATGTTACAGCCAATATCTATTCAATGTCTTTATGGGAAAAACTTTACGATACCGATGTAAACATGGCTCTTCTTCCTTTCCATCACACATTCGGCATGGTACAGACTCTTCTCTTCCTCTCATTCGGTATGTGTAATGTTTTCTGCGAGGGTCTCAGAATTGCAAAATGTTTAAAAGAATACGGAGTAACAATCTTTGTTGGAGTGCCGAGAATTATTGAAGAAATGAAACTCACCATAGACAGAACATTAGCAAAGCAAAAGAAAACAAAAACAGTAAAATTTGCACTTGGTCTTTCAAATTTCCTAAGAAAATTCGGCATTGATATAAGAAGAAAACTGTTTTCGCAAATTATTGATGCCCTCGGCGGAAAATTAAGACTTATAATTATCGGCGCTGCTGCAGCATCGCCTGAGGTGCTTAAATTTTTCAATGACATCGGCGTTTTATCCATTCAGGGATACGGTCTTACTGAAACAAGTCCCGTACTTTCTGCCGAAAATGACACTCATATGCGCAAAAATTCCGTAGGTCCTGCAATCCCCGGAGTTACAGTTCGTATTGACAATCCCGATTCCAATGGAATCGGCGAAATTGTTGCAAAAGGCGAAAACATAATGCTCGGATACTATAACGACAAGGAAAACACCGACGCTATGATAAAAGACGGCTGGATTTATACAGGCGATATGGGCAGAATGGATAAAGACGGCTACATTTACATTTCGGGCAGAAAGAAAAATGTAATTGTTCTTTCAAACGGCAAAAACGTTTTCCCCGAAGAAATAGAAACATGGATTAACCTTTCCCCCGCAATTAAAGAATGTGTCGTTTACGCAGAAGGCGACACTATAAAGGCTAAAATCGTAACAGACGAAAACTTCGAGGGCGATGCCAAATCCGAAATCGAAAAGCATATGGCTGAGGTTAACGAAAAATTCATTTACTATAAAAGAGTATCTGAATACACCATTCAGGAAGAAGAAATGGCAAAAACCTCTACAGGGAAAATCAAAAGATATATAAAATAAAGAAACGGCGTAACCTATGTAGGTTACGCCGTTTTTACTTAATTAAGTTGCCAGTGCAAACATTAAAGGTATCGTTACAATCGATAAAAGGTGCGATATGACTGCAAGAGATGCCGCCACGCTCGTATCTTTGCCGTATGCCGCAGGAACAACTATGGTGTTAAGGCCAAGAGGCATTGAAAGTTGGCAAACCGCACAAACGGTTGCAACCTGGGGCAGTTTGAAAAATGCCGATATCCCGATAAAGAGAAGCGGGAATACAACAAGACGAATAAGAGAAACCAAATATATTTTAACACTCGCAAACGCTTTTTTGAGAGAAATTGTAGATACCACAAAGCCTGTAAGAATCATCGCTACAGGCGACATACACGAACCTGCGGTGTTTATTACGCTCATAAGGAATTTTGGCAGGTGTATCCCCAAAAGACAGATTGCCATACCAAGAAGAATTGCAATAAACATGGGGTTAAAAAGTTTTTTCATTGTTTCTTTAAATGTCTGTTTATGCTCGGTGTCTGACATCAGAAGAAACGGCACCGCCCACACATAGATGAGTATCCAGGGCGGAAGTGTGAATACGAGATAATCGAAAAGACCGTCCGCACCGTAAAGACCGAGCACCAGAGAATTTCCCATAAAACCGAAGTTTGCAAAAATAAAGCCGTATGTATAGATGTTTTTAAGATATTTGTCTTTTGTAAAAAAACGGGCAAAGAGAAATGCAAGAGGTATAACAATTATTGTAATAACACTGCTGATGCCCATAAGTTCTCCCGATTTTGCAAGAGATTCCACCGTGAATTTTTCGGCAAATGTGCCAAGCACAAGCCCCGGCACAAACACATTGTTTTCAAGAGTTGAGAGCACTTTGGCTGTATCTTTCGGCAGTATTTTAGTTTTGCCGAGAATAAAGCCTATAATCATAAAACCGAAAAGGATTCCGAGTTGTTCAAGTGTAGTTAAAAAAACAGTCATAATATCATCTCCATAGGCGTATTATATCACTCGGTTACCCGAAAAGTCAACATAAGTCATACTTTGCAACAAAAATTTGAAAAGTTTTAAATTTTGTGTTATACTGTCGTTATAAAAGTTTCGTAAAGGAGAAAAACATATGAAAAAAAGTCTTTCTTTAATGATATCTTTAATTTTGGTGCTTTCGCTGTGCCTTTCGGGTTGCAGTTCAAAAACGGAAGAAAATTTCACTCCTGTTTCGATTTCAAATGAAGATGCCGTAAAAATGGGCGAGGGAGAAAACTCATTTTATCTCACAGTAATTTTTGAAGACGGCAAAGACTCACTTTACGAAATACACACCGATGAGGAAACCGTAGGCGATGCACTCGTTTCGCTCGGGCTTATTGAAGGCACTGACGGCCCCTACGGGCTTTATATAAAAAGCGTTGCGGGTGTTGAGGCAGACTACGATAAGAGCAAAACTTACTGGGCGTTTTATATAAACGGCGAGTACGCAACTCAAGGCGTGGACTCTGCAAAAATCGAAACCGGTGCCGAGTACGCTTTAAAGGTAGAGTAAAATGAAATTAAACGCAAGAGAAATAACCCTTTTTGCAATTCTTGGCTCAATGATGTACGCATCGAAACTTGCTCTTGAATTTTTGCCCAATATCCATCTTCTTGCAACTTTTATTGTTGCAATTACTGTCGTTTACAGACAAAAAGCACTCTATCCAATCTACATTTACGTTTTTATATTCGGTCTTTTTTCAGGCTTTTCGCCCTGGTGGATTCCAAACCTTTACACATGGACTCTTCTCTGGGGGGCGGTAATGATACTGCCAAAAAATATGAACGAAAAAGCAAAGCCTTTTGTGTATACTCTTCTATGCGCTCTTCACGGACTTTTTTACGGAACGCTTTATGCACCGAGTCAGGCACTCATTTTCGGTTTGAGTTTCAAAGGTATGATTGCCTGGATAGTTGCAGGTCTTTGGTTTGATGTAATTCACGCGGTCGGAAATATCGGGGCATCACTTTTAATTACTCCGCTTATATCAGTTCTTAAACGGTGCGAAAAAAGCAGAGAATATTAAATAAAAAAGCAGATTTTCTTTTCGCCACCACCACATAAGGAAGTTTTGTCCTAAAAAACATCTTTTTGACGAATTTCTATGTTAAAAATGCTTGATATCCGTCAGGATTATCAAGCATTTTTGCCTTGAACTTCATTCAAAAATTTTGTTTTTAGGATGCAAGGCAGTTTTGAATCTCAGATTTTCAGAATTAGACAAGGAACAAAAATCCCGTAATGCTGACGCATTTCGGGATTTTTTGACGTAGTATAAACTGGAAATATGGCTTCAAAACCAATACATCCTTATTTGGTGGTGGCGTTAGAAAATCTGCTTTTTGTTTTATCTTTTTATAATTTCAAAATTGCATTCTGTTTCAAAGAATTCTTTTCTTTTTTCTGCATCATCAAAAAGAGAATACGCAATTAAAAGTTTTGCATATGCCGTTTCTTTCGTAGTACCATAAAGAAATGTCACTCTTTTCCCTGAGTTTGTATGGCTGTGTGTCAAAGATACTGTTTCGTAAGTTTCTTTTTTATACTGCGACGGGAAAAGATAAACATCAGTTCCCAAACTAAAACACTTGTCAAACATATAAAGCACAGAATTTTTCCCGTAGCCCTTCTCTGTATCATTTACGCACACCGTCCCCGAGTGATATGCCCCATGCAGTACAGAGGGGGTTTTGGAATAGTCATACAGTGAATAATCAATGCCGACAAAGGGGTCAATCATAAGAACTGAGGGTTTAAGATTTACATCTTTTAAATCAGGGAAAAAGGATTTTCGTTTATCCTGAGGAAAACAATTTTTGATTTTTTCAAAATAACACTCGTAGTTTCCATCATTCATATCAGTTATATCAATTTCGCCCTCGGAGTGAAAATCATCAGAATAATCAGGGCACTGAGTAAGGCGCGATGCAAGATGAATAAGCATTTTAGAGTCTGAAATATTTTTATAAACCGCATAGACATTTGGCTCAATTCCCCGCATTATGCACTCTACACTGGTTTTAAAATTCTCGTTCCCATTAGATAACGGAGAGTTTAAAGGTGCATTTGCCGAAACAAAGAACACGGGAACTTTAGTATCTGCCAAAAGAAGAGAAAAAAGAGATGCCGAAAATCCAAGCGTATCTGTACCGTGGGCGATTATAACGCCGTCATACTCTTCTTCCTCTGTATAGCGGATATAGGTTTTAAGTATCTCGTTCCACTTTTCTACTGTCATATTTTCGCTTAAAATTTTTAAGTTTTCCGACAAAACAAACTCAATATCATTGGTAAAAGGCGAGTCTGATTTCAGATAGTTTTCCTTTAAAAGAATTCCTCTTTTTTCGCTGACCGAGAGCATACCCTCTTCATTTAACGCAGTGCATATTGTACCGCCCGTTAAAAGAACTAAAATCTTTTTCATAACTTTTTCTCCAACAATTAGGATATTAACACATATACTTTGGCGGAAGTGAAACCTCACTTCCGCCGTTTTCTTTTGTTATATATTTTCTAACTTTTTGTCAAGGATTTCTCTTATGACATTCGGGTCACCCGCGCCTTTAAGTTCTTTCATACAAGCGCCGAAAAGTGCCTGTTTTGCTTTTACTTTGCCTGATTTAAAGTCTTCAATGGCTTTTGGGTTTTCACTTATTACACGGTCAATGATAGTTTCAATCATTGATGAATCAACTTTTCTGTCAAGTCCGTTTGCCTTGCAGTACTCTATCGGGTCTGCGCCTGTTTCAATTACCGCTATAAGAATTTTCTTACCTGACTGACGGTTAACATCGCCTGATGCTACCATTTTTATGATTTTTGAAAGTGTGTCTGCACTCATATCAAGATCAGAAAGGGTTTTTCCGTCTTTTCTGAGCACTCCTGCACAGTCGGTGAGTATCCAGATTGCAGTATCTTTTGCGTCGCAGCCAAGCGAAACCGTATCGTCTAAAAGTTTTGAAAGTTTAGCGCTCTGGAGAAGCATTTCAATCTCATCTTCGCTAAGACCTGCCTCTCTGTAGCCCTCTGCTTTTTCATCTATCGCTACGGGTTTTGCCTGTTTAATTTTTTCAAGCCACTCATCGTCTATGATAATGGGCATAAGGTTTGCATCGGGGAAATAGCGGTAATCCGCTTCTGTTTCTTTGTTACGCATAGCAAAAGTTTTGCCCGAAGCATCGTCATAGCGTCTGGTTTCCTGAACTAAAACCTCTGTTTCAAATTCAATTGCGTCAATATGGCGCTGAGATTCATAGCGAATCGCTTTTTCTATCGCTTCAAAAGAACTCATATTTTTAATCTCGGTTCTTACTCCGAATTCTTCTGACCCTTCGGGACGGACAGAGATGTTGACGTCGCATCTCATAGCGCCCTCTTCGCACTCAGAAATACCGCCTGAACGGAACATTGATTTTAACTTGTTAAGATAAGTCAAAACTTCTTCAGCACTTCTGAAATCAGGCTGAGTTACAATTTCGATAAGCGGAACAGATGTTCTGTTAAAGTCAACGAGCGAATATTTACCCTCGTGTACAAGTTTACCCGCATCTTCTTCCATATGAATCTGTTTTATTCTGATATCTCTTGTTCCCTGACTTGTTTTAAGGCTAACGAGTCCGTTTGTGCAAATCGGGTGGTTCAACTGTGTAATCTGATAAGCACAGGGAAGGTCGGGGTAGTAGTAGTTTTTCTTATCAAATGTTGTATATCTTGAAATCTCGCAGTTGAGCATAAGACCTGCGGTAACTGCAAGTTCAACAACTTTTTTATTCATAACGGGAAGCATACCGGGCATACCGCTACATGCGGGGCAAACACAGTCATTAGGTTCTTTCGCCGAAGAATGATCTCCGCAGGAGCAAAATATTTTGGACGCGGTGTCGAGTTCAACGTGGGTTTCAAGACCGATTACTATTTCGTAGTTCATATTATTCACCCATCCTTTCAACTGAGTCTGCTATTGAGAGAAGTGTTTTTTCACTAAGGTGCGCACCCAGAAGTTGACATGAGCCTGAAACGAGAGCGGGAATACCTGTAAGATTTGCAAGAGATGTGAAAACGCTCTCTTCAAAAACTTTTGAAAACGCCTGTTCAACATCATATGCTTTATATTCCAAAGTTGATGTTACAGGAGTTAAAATTGCGTCATAAGATTTAAAAATCTCTTCAATCTTTTCATAAATTACTCTGCGCACTTTTAAAGATTTCTGGAAAGTATCTTCATAGCGTCCTTTCGAAAGCACATCAGAGCCATAGAGGATAACTGCTTTTGTAAGGAAATTAAAACCTTCGGTTCTGGAATTTACATAAAGTTCGTCTATGTTTTTGTATTCTTTTGCACGGTGTCCGAACTTAACGCCGTCATAGCGTGATACATTGTTACAGGTTTCAGCAGTCATAAGAATCTGCCATGCGGTGTTTGCATTTTCAAAGATGTCGAGTGAAATTTCTTCAACAACTACGCCGAGAGATTCTAACTTTTTCTTGTAACTTAAAACTTTCGCTTTAACAACATCATCGCATTTTTCAAAAAGTTCTTTAACTATTGCAACTTTTTTGCCTTTTACATTTCCGTCTATAGAATAATCGTAGGTTTCATTTTTAAGGCTTGTGCCGTCTTTTTCATCGTGTCCTGCGATTATCGTCATAATCTTTGAAATTTCTTTTGCATTTTCTGCATAAACGCCCACTGCCTCGCCCGATTGTGCGGTAGAAACTATACCGTAACGGGAAACTGTGCCGTAGGTTGATTTTAAAAAGTCAACGCCAGAGATTGCAGATGCTCTTCTGGGGAAACCTGTCACATCAACACCGAGAGATGCTAATACCTTTTTATCTTTTATAAGAGAAGCACTTGCACCTTTCAAGGACTCTTCTTTTTCGCCATAGTATGAAAATTCGCCGACGAGGTCAAGTCCGAATTCGCCTACATTTGCCTTACCTGAAATTTCATAGCCTTTTTTCTCAAGGCGTTCAACTGCTTCTGCACTAAAAAGCGGAGTAAAGCCCTCTAATATGCGTGAACCCGCTAAAGTGGGCACACCTTTTACAAGTATTGTATCGTCAACTGCGATGTTGCCTTTGGGAGATATTTCATTTACATAATATTTCATTTTGCCCACCTCACTTCACAAGTCTTGGCACAAGCCAACTGTCTTCATTTCTTTCGGGAGCGCCTTTTAAAAGGTCTTCCCTTGCAAAGTTCTGCACTCTTTCATCTTCCCTCAAAACATTTGTCATAGGCATAACATAAATCATTTCTTCAGTATTTTGAGTATCAATTTCTTTAAGTGCATCTTCTTTTTCTTTCATTGCTTTGAAAATATCCTGCATTTTTTCTTCTTCGGATTCTGTGAGCGAGAGTTGGTTAAGTTCCTGAGCATTTGAAAAAGCAGAACGTTTTTCACTCCTTGCTCCCGCACCTGACACACCGCCTTGACGGGCAGCAAGTGCACTTGTAGCGCCGAGAAGATGAACATCTTCAAGTTGCTGATTTGTAACCTCGCTCGGAGCACCTAAGAGAAGATCCTGAGCGTTACCGTTTAAGGGGAATGCAATAACTTCTAAGATTTTCTCTTCATCAGTTAAAAGCATTACCATTCTGTCAATACCGGGTGCCATACCTGCGTGAGGGGGTGCTCCGTACTGGAATGCTGTATAGAGAGCGTTGAAGCGTGATTTGAGTTCTTTTTCAGAATATCCCGCAATATCAAACGCTTTTTTCATAATGTCTATATCGTGGTTACGAACCGCACCTGATGCAAGTTCGATGCCGTTACAAACAAGGTCGTACTGGTATGCTAAAACTTTTGTCGGGTCATCGCCTAAAAGCGCTTCCATACCGCCCTGAGGCATTGAGAACGGGTTATGTGTAAAGATTGTTTCGCCTGTTTCTTCGTCGTTTTCATACATCGGGAAGTCAACAATAAAGCAGAATTCGAAAGCATCGTCTTTAACGAGGTCAAGTTGTTCTTTAGCACCGAGCCACGAACGGATAAGACCCGCTTTTTTCTCGGTGTCATTCTTCTTATCATCACAGATAAAGAAGAGAGTTTCGCCCTCTTTAACACCTGTAAGGGTTATGATTTCTTTTTTCTTTTCATCAGAGAGGAATTTTGCGATAGGGCCGAGGAACACACCGTCTTTTAAGGTGATATAGCCAAGACCGCCGAGTCCCACCTGAGCACTTGTTGCAAATTTAAGTGAATCTTCAAAGAATTTATTGGATTTACCTACGCAGTTTGCAACAATACCTCTTACGGGTCTGCCTTTGAATGCAGGAAAATCTACATCACAGAAAAATTCAGTAAGGTCGCATATGATAAGCGGATTTCTGAGGTCAGGCTTATCTGAGCCGTATTTCATCATTGATTCGGCATATGTTATACGGCGGAAAGGCTTGGGTGTAATTTTTTTGTCTGAGAAAGTTTTGAAAGTGTCATAAATAACATCTTCGCAGACCTCTAGTACCTCTTCCTGAGTTGCAAAAGCCATTTCAAAGTCGAGTTGGTAAAACTCGCCTGGCGAACGGTCTGCACGGGCATCTTCGTCACGGAAACAGGGTGCAATCTGGAAGTATCTGTCAAATCCCGACACCATTAAAAGTTGTTTAAACTGCTGAGGCGCCTGTGGAAGAGCATAGAATTTTCCGGGGTGTTTACGGCTTGGCACTAAAAAGTCCCTCGCACCCTCGGGTGAAGATGCAGTGAGAATGGGAGTCTGCATATCAAGGAAGTTTTTCTCTTCCATTTTATTTCTCAAATGTTTGATTATTTTAGACCTCATAACGAGATTATCGTGGTTTTTCGGGTTACGAAGGTCAAGATAGCGGTATTTAAGTCTGAGTTCGTCTTTACTTTGGCGTGATGCTCTCACATCAAACGGAAGCATATTCTGGCTTTTCCCAAGAATTTTAAGGGAAGATGCAACAAGTTCAACACTTCCTGTGTCGATTTTTGCATTGACGGTTTCTTCGTCCCTTTTTTCTACTGTGCCTGTAACCGTAATAACTGTTTCGCGGTTAACATTTTCCAAAAGTTTTTCATCGTGCACAACAACCTGTGTTACTCCTGTGTAGTCACGAAGGTCGATAAAGATAACTCCGCCGTGGTCGCGCAGAGAATCCACCCAACCTGCTAAAGATACCTCGTCTCCGATATGTTCGGTACGGATATCATTACAAAAATGAGTTCTGTACATAATAAAACCTCCTATAGCCGAAATGCTAATTTCAGCCGATTTAGTCTTCGATGAAAATAAAAAAGCCCCGAGAATATTTTCATATTCTCGGGACGAGTAAACTTATTTACCCGCGGTGCCACCCGCATTGATGCTTTAAGCGCATCCTCTTTTGACTGTCTTTTTTCAACTATAATAGCGGAGTGTTCCCAAACTTACTACTCATCTGAAATGCGCTTTCAGTCGCCGACGCATTATCCCTACCAGACTTTCCACAAAAGCCGAGTCTCCACCAAAGATTATAACAAAGTCCCGTTTTTTTGTCAATAGTATTTATATCCTGTTTTTTCATTATTATACATAAAGAAAGATACCGTTTGAAAAACGATATCTTTCTACCCGTTTAATTGTTTTTATTTTATGTCTGCTTTTTGCGGTCCGGACCATTTTTTAGCCCCGGGGCACGAAAAAACGGTTTGGAATGGACAAATCGAGCCGTCAGGTTTGCCCGAAGGCGTACAAAGGTACGCCGAGTGGTGAGATTGGTCCATAGCAAAAAGTATAAAATAAAAGAAAGGCATCGCTCTGATGCCTTTCTTCCCGTTTTATTTTTTTGTTTAAATGTTCACTTTTTGCGATCCGGAGCGTTTTTTTAGCCCCAATTTTATCTTGCAATACTTATGCCCATTACCTCATTTGCAACTGCTTCAAAATTAATGCATTTAAGTTCTTTTTCGGGATTTAGTTTAATTCTCTGAACATTTGCGTGGTTATAATCGGAGAAATAATAGGTTTCATTTTCAGACTGAATAGCGGGAATAAGCCAGTCATCTGTATTTTCAGGTGTACTTGAAAGGAAGATACTGGGGTAGGAATCTTCCATAGCCTTTGATGAACCAAGTCCGATTTCGCCGTCAAAACTTATGCCGATGAGCATACTCATACCGTCTTCTCTTGTGATACGGGCAAAATTCTTTCCTATTTCAACCTTGTTGCCTGTAGAGTCGGTAGCGTGGTAAAGACGCTTTTTCTCTTCTTTATATTCAAATCTGCCTATAAAGTCGGTAAGACCGCCGTATCCAAGAGAGAGAAGCACTCTCTGGTCAGTTGTGATTTTATAGTGAACTAAAAAGCCGTCATCGGGCATAAGCGGATAGCATTCCATTTTAACATCAACATCAGGAAACCACTACGACATTTGTGAAAGCCCATATTCCATCCAGCCGTCTTTATACTATGCTGCAACATCTGCTGAGTCGTGGAACCAGCGTGAACTTGAATCAATGTATGGCGAGTAGCAAAAGCCGACTTTCTGCCCCGGGGTGAGGGCAAGACCTGACCTGAGTGTACCGCATTTAGCATAGAAACTGTATGAGTTTTTCGCCCAGTCGGTAAGTGCACCCATAAATTCGGGGGCATCACCTGCAAAGGTGAAAAAACTTTCCCTTTTGTCATCATTTTTGTGAGAGCCGTAAAGAGTACGGTTGAAGACTTCCGAACTTATACTTATGGCATATCCGTTATCTGTAGGAGTGTAGCGTGTGTTTGGATTCATAAAAATCTCTCCTGTCGGTTGTGCTTTTTTTACATAATTTAAAAGGTGGTATACTATATCTCAAATGTAAACCATTATTAATTTTTAGAATATCACGTAAATTCTCCAAAGTCAATAAATGAGGCGCATTTTGAATGGCAAAAGCACCTTAAAAATCTGTTTTATCCTCTGTTGCGGGATTGTTTAAAACTTTGCCTTTTTCATCAAATCTCGAACCGTGGCACGAGCAGTCCCACGAGTGCCCCGCCTTGTTGTATTTAAGTGCACAGCCCATATGTGTACATCTGGGCGTTTTGGGGGTTATAAGACCTACAAAAGAGTCAAATATATTGATTGCAAGTTGGGAATGGAGCATACTTCTTGACGGCGAATATAGTTTTTCGTATTCGCTTTTTCCTTTTGTGATGATATCAGTGAGCATCATAGCAGAAAGCATTGAAGATGTCATTCCCCACTTATTAAAACCCGTTGCCGTGTATAAGTCAGGAGTGTGTTTTGAATAAGCGCCTATATACGAGATGCCGTCAAGCGTCATACAGTCCTGAGTCGCCCATTTTTTTATTATTCTTGCCTCGGGGTAATATTTTTCTTTTACTCTTTCAAGTTCTGCCCAGCCTCCACCCATCTTTCCTGTGCGGTGGCTCCCGCCCCCGAGAAGAAGAAGTCCGTTATAGGTTCTAAAAGAAAGCCCGTCTTTTGCCTCATCAACATACATATCTTTTATTTCATTTGCGTTTTCAAGCGCAAGAACATAGGACCTGTCCTGATACATCTTCATAAAATATGAACCGTGTTTATTTATGAACGGGAAATGCGTTACCACAATAATTTTTTCTGCACTGATTGTCCCTTTGTCTGTGATTGCCGTGTGCGGATTTAGTTCTTTAATTTTAGTGTTTTCGTATATTTTCAAATCCTTTGCTATTTCATAACCGAATTTCAGCGGATTAAAATGCGCCTGATTAAACACCTTGACCGCACCTTTTATTTTAAACGGGAGTTCCGTTTTTTCAACCACCTCTGCCTTGCACCCCAGGGATTCAAGCGCTTTTGCTTCATTTTCAACAATCTCTCTGCCCGTGAGAGAATAAACTAAAGAGTCGCTCTCCTTTAGGTCGCAATCAGTGCCTGACGCTATGCTTTTTAGTTTTTCAAAAGCGTTTTTTTGGCTTTCATAATAAAGCCTTGCGCTTTCGGGACCGTATTTTTTAAGTATCTTGTTATATATAAGTCCGTGCTGAAAAGTAATTTTTGCAGTTGTGCCCTCAGTTACACCAGAGAGAATTTCATTTTGCTCTGCCAGAGCGCAGTCAACTCCCGCATTTTTCAGCATATACGTGCATAAAAGTCCGCACATTCCGCCACCGATGACAAGCACATCTGTTTTTATGTCGCCGTCTAGTGAGCCAAAATTTTTTCTTTTCACATTGTCATTCCATATTGAATTCATATCTCCACCTCTTTTTTATTATTGCAAAAATATGGCAAAGAATACGATAAAAAACCTTGAAAAACAAATTGTTCGCCCAAGGGCTCATACCCCTAGAAGGTCGTTTGAAATTCGCCTCTTGCAATCAATAAAATTCGCTAAAGCGAGTTTGCGCCTTACCTCTTCCTTATTCCCTATTACTTATTACTTCACAAAAATCGACAAGTATTTTTAGGGAAAAGTGAATAGTGAATAGGTAATAAGTAAAATCGACATTCCTCTAACGAAGAATGTCGATTTTTGGGTGCAGGGGCCGGATTTGAAGCAGGAACTTTGGCTTTTGTTCCTTACCAAATGCAGTTGCACCACAACTTTCGTTTTTGCGGGTTGTAGTACCCAAAACAGTGTTGCATCACAAGTGAAGCAACACTGTTTTGACCGCTGCCCCTTTTTTGCCTCCCTTCATCTTCCACCGGAAGCGGTCGGCAAAAAACAAGTTATTCGCCCGTCGTCGGGCTCAAAAAACCCGAAGGTAAATCATCGCGTCAAAATCCAACTCTCGCATAACAAAAAACTCCTCGGACAAAAGTCCAAGGAGTTTTTTTGGCAAAGCAGAACAATAAAGATGCAGGTGATTTTTTGAAAAAAATCACTTCCGAACACATCGCTTCCGCATTCGCCAAAAAACATGAACTTTTTCAACATGAAAAGTTCAAATCTCAGCACTTTTTTATTATATCATAGAATTTTACAAAACACAAGTGCCGGGTTCTAATATGTAGCGGAGATCAAACTTTGAAATAAATATCCATAAAAAATA
>JAZQDA010000145.1:0-24553 GCA_045546535.1 Clostridia bacterium
TAGAAATCACAGACAAAAGACTTATCGAAAAAACAGGCGGTATAGTTCAGGGAATGTCAGGTAGCCCAATCGTCCAAAACGGCAAACTCATCGGTGCCGTAACCCACGTTTTTGTAAACGAACCAACCAAAGGCTACGCAATTTTTATTGAGAATATGCTATCTGAGGCAGAAAATTAAAAAATGCTCACTTTTCTCTTCAAAAAGTGAGCATTTTTTTACTCTTTTTCGTATTGTTTTTCACGGGCAACAGGTGTCTGATGTGCCTGACACGTACATCAGGGGGTGTTTCGTTTTCGTTTTAAAACGAAAATAAGCAAAAACTATTTTATGTTATAGTTATTATATCCGGATGAATTATTTACAAATAAATAAAAAGGAGATATAATAATTGACAGATAAACAATTTAAAAATTATGATGTGTTCCGTTCGTTTCTTGTTGAAAGTGCAGACTTTGACGGCTATATTGAATTACCTGTGATAAAAACAAGTGATAGATTGCCTTATAAACTTATCACATTTTCAAAAGCCATGTCAGGAAAATGCACAGACTATGATAACTGGATAATTTTTTATGAGCATGACAAAGGATTTGAAAGACTTTGGAACAATCCTAAACAGTATATTAACAAACTCAAAAAATTTAAAGGCGTTATTTCCCCCGATTTCAGCCTTTATCGAAAAATGCCATTATGTATGCAGATGTGGAATACATATCGTTCAAGGGCATTAGCCGTCTGGTTTCAGGCTAACGGAATCGAGGTTATTCCAAATGTAAGATTTGGGGACGAGCGGACTTTTTATTTCTGTTTCGACGGTATAGAAAAAAATAAAACTGTTGCAGTAGGTACACACGGTTGTATCAAACGCAGAGAAGATAAAATTTTCTTTGAATTTGGTCTTGCCCGAATGGTACAAATGCTGTCGCCAAAAACTATAATTGTCTACGGGGCAGCACCTGACAGTATTTTCAAACCCTACAAAGATATGGGTATAAACATCATAGCCTTTGAAAGTGAATTTTCAAAGTCCAGAAAGAAGGTGTATTCTTAATGGGCGGAGGATCAGGAAGAATAAATTTTGGCAATACCGTGGGAAGCAGATTAGATGCACAGATAAATGATGTTCTTGCCAAAAAGCCAACAAATTTTCTTGATGCACTAAGCACAGGCTTAAGTGTGGCATCTTTGATACCGGGGTTTGATACTATCACAAACCTTTTGTCCATTCCCGTTGACCTTGCAAGAGGAGATTATACCTCGGCAGGACTCAGCGCTTTAGGTGCAATTCCATTTATCGGAGAAGTTGCAGACACGGCAAAACTTGCAAAAATGGCTGATAAGGCTTCTGATGCGGTAAAGGTTGCGGATAAAGTTACTGATATAGGAAAACTAAGTAAAAAAACCAGTACTATAGCGAAGCGGTCCCCTATTAAAATTCCAAAGAAAGCCACAGCACAGGTTCAAGTTAAAAATGGATATTCTCAAATTAAGTATACTTGGAAATCCGGAAACTATAACTACACAAGTAGATGGCATACTCGTACACCTAATGCACCTAAAAATCAAGGGACATCCTGGGTTGTAGAACGAAAGACACCTGGCGTTGGTTATGGAAAGAATTTTCGTAAACCAAAAGAAGAGGTGCTAGTTGGGAAGAACAAGTGGATTTCAAAGGATAAGTGGAAAGAAGCAATAACAGCACAAAGAAATGGAACTGCAACAAAAAAACAAAAGGAGTGGTTAGATAATGGGCATTGGAAAGATTGATAATTATAAATTTTATGAAGGCTATGGATATGAGCCGGAAGTAGAGTTGTCAACAAAAATAGAAACTATGGAAACACTACACATTTGGGATGGATTTTTTATGGACATATTTGATGAACCTACTCTAGACGGAAAGGGATGGCATGGATTCACGCGTGATTACAATCAGTGCGAAGGTGCTTTTGATGACTACGGGGAAGCCGTTATAGCAGACTTACAAGAGTATATAGATGATTTGAAAACCTATGAAAACAAAAAGTTTAGGTTTGAAGAAACAAAAGAAGTATATGAACTTATTTACTCTTGGCTAACCGAGGCGCAAAAGAATAATTGCGGAGAAATAATAGTTAGAGTAATATGAGGAAATAATATGTATTTAAATGATAAGGAAGAAAAAATAATAGGATCGTTTATGAATGTTGCTGACGAATTAGAGGGTAAATTAATAATATTGAAATGGGAAGACGGCAGCCAAGTACAAGGAATATACGATTCATATATGGAAGATGAATTGGACTGTGACATTGATGATGAAAGTTACGAGGAATTTTGGTCTTTTGTATTTAAAGCAGTTGATATATCAGGTGAGCCACCAATTTATATTACAGAAGATGAATATTTCTGCATTGATTATCGTAATTTTCCTGCCGAAATACTTGTTGACATCAATGGAAATACGGTAAAAGTTTATAAGGATACTTTTGATCCTTTGGGAAATTTAGTTCATAAAAAGGATAAATAGATATGAATGCAATATTAAATGACTTCTTAAAATCAAAAATAAATTTGAACCAATTAAAAGAGAAATTGGGAAAAGACCTATACAACGTTACCGTTAAAACTCCCCAAAAAGTATATGCAAGTGATTTGATTTGCTTAATCGATCAATATATTTGCGGAAAAATATCATTACAGGAAATGGTGGATTGGGTAAATGTTGTTTGGTTTACAGATTTGTTTGAATACAACGCATCAGAAGAGGAATCTATTGCTAGTGTAATATCTTTGCTTGAAACATTAGATGAGGCCGATGTACAGTTTTCGGATAAAGAGTTTTTGTATATGATAGAGTGTCTTTCCAATAATGAAGTTTATGAAATCTCTTAATATCAGAAAATTCTATCAGAGGAGTGGTTAGATAATGGGCATTGGAAAGATTGATAATTACAAATTTTATGAAGGGTTTGAAGGAGAGAAATACATTTATAAGTTATATGCCGATAGAAGATGACCAGTACAATCCATCTATACATACGCAAGAGGAAAACGAGCAAAGACTTATAGAAAATTTTAACAACTTTTTAAAATCAGAATTACAATGGATAAATAAAACAGTATAAGAATGTTTTTGTAAACGAACCCACCAAAGGCTACGCAATCTTTATTGAAAATATGCTGAGTGAAGTTGAAAATTAAAAAAGATACCTGCATTTATTTTAGTGCGGGTATCTTTTTTGTGTTGCAAAGAAACTGCAGTTTATGATACACTTTAATTAGTTGGCACAGATTACTAATCTTTGAAAAAATTTAAAAGGTGATATTTATGACTTCTGTTTTTGAAATAATCGGTCCTGTTATGACGGGGCCGTCGAGTTCGCACACGGCAGGAATGGCAAGAATAGGCACGGTTGCGAACAAACTATTTAAAAAAACGCACGAAAAAATCAGCCTGACTTTTAGCCACGCTATGCAAAAAACATATAAAGGGCACAAATCAGACTCTGCTGTTATAGGCGGTATTCTGGGGTTTGGCGAGGCGTCACCGAAACTTAAAACGGCAGTTGAAGAAGCACAAAAACAAGGAATTGAGATAAATATTTCATTTTTTGATGAGTCCTATCCGCCAAACACCGTGCTTATAGAGTTAGAATCGGGGAAAGATGCTTTTTCGCTTGAGGGCGTTTCTGTTGGCGGAGGAAGTATAGTTACAAATAAAATCAATGGTAAGCCCACAGACTATACCCCTGAATTATCCTACGGCGCAACTGTTTGTGAAGAGATGAAAATAACGCGTATAGACGAAGCAATTGCGATATGCGAAAAAGAAGGAATCACACTTTCGGAACTTGCGGTAAAATATGAAATGCGCCGTTCGGGATTTTCAAGGGAAAAAATCGAAAGGCTTATGTCAGAGCAATTAGAGGTTATGAAACAGTCCGTAGCATCTGCCATAGGCGGAAACAACCCAATGCTTTATGGTCTGACGGGCGGAAATAAAACTGGCACAAAAATTAAGGGTGCTCGTAAGTCTTTGAATTTGAATTTTATCCCAAAAGCACATCGGTTATAAGCATAATGCAAAAACCTATAAGGAGAGCATATGTCGCGCCTCTTTCGCTTCCGTGAGAATGAGTTTCGGGAATCATTTCATCACTTATAACATAAAGCATCGTTCCACCTGCAAAACTAAGCGCAAAGGGGAGAATTGCCTGTGAAATGCTCACGGCAAAAAAACCAATAAAAGTTCCGATAACTTCTACAAGACCTGTTGCGAGAGCAATAACAAAGGTCTTTTTAGCACTTACGCCCGACACAAGCATCGGCGAGATTATAACCATACCCTCGGGGATATTCTGAAGAGCGATACCCCCCGCAATTACAAATGCTCTTGCGTTGTCGCCCGAGCCAAAACCAACACCTGCCGCAATACCTTCGGGGAGGTTGTGAATGGCGATTGCAATAACAAAAAGAAGGACTTTACTTAAAGACTCTGATGTTTTGCCGTTTTCCATTTCTCCGCCGACGAGTTTATGAAGATGCGGAACGAGTTTGTCTATTACGTTAAGACAAAGCGCACCGGCAAAAATACCTGCTATGCTTAAAATAAGACTGTATTTACCGCCCATTTCAACTGACGGCAAGATAAGACCGAGTACCGCCGCCGCAAGCATAACTCCCGATGCAAACGCAAGAGTTATATCAGAAAAGCGGTGTGATATTTTTTTGAATATAAAGCCTATAAGAGCGCCGAAAACAGTAGCACCGCCGACGCCGAGTGCAGTAATTAAAACAAGGTTCATAAATCTCTTCACCCCATTTTGTTATAGTTTGTAATATATTTTTATTATATAAAAAAACCTTTACCTTGTCAACAAAAGGGAGGAAGAAAAAAGGCCTTTCACCATAAGGTGAAAAGCCTTTTTTGTCAGTTCAGCACATATATGCCGATTGTGAGATAAAGTGCAAAAAAGCACCATATGAGATAGGGAATCTGAAGATACGCACCCCACGGGCAGACTCTTTTAAATGAAATTATCATAGCGATGATAATGGCAATAAGAAGAATCAGCCACACTACAGCGAGAAGATAAAAGCGGAGATTGAAAAATATAACGCTCCACAAAAAGTTTACTGCCAGATTTACTGCATAAAGAGTTAAGGGCTTTTTGGTATCAATTCCGTTTTCTTTTCCCTTTACCCATACACACGCACTGCCTATTCCCATAAGGGTAAAAAGTATGCCCCACACAATAGGGAACACACTGCCCGGCGGGGAGAGAGGGGGCTGATTTAAGTCTTTGTATATATCCATACTTCCTCTTGTAACAAGTGCGGAGAGTCCTCCAACCGCGAGAGCGATAAGCACGGAAATAATATAAGGTTTGTATTTTCTCCAAATTTCAGTCAATAAAAACACCTCCGGTTTATTACTAATATATTCATTTATTTCTTTAATATTCAGCGCCAAAAAAAGAGGAAGAAAAAATGTTGACATATTTTAACTTTTTGTATATAATAATAGCAACAGAAAAGGGAGTAGCCGACGCAGGAGTCTGCGTTTGCACCGCCGTCAGTACGGTTTTGGTAAACTAAAACCCGGCGTGTAACTAAGTGGCAAGACTTTACTGCAATTTTATGTTGCGGTATTGTCTTTTTTTATTGCCGCAAAACAGGAGGTCTTTATGGATATTTTACTTCAATTACTATTACTGGCTGTAGGATTTTTCTTCCTTGCCAAAGGTGCCGACTTTTTTGTAGACGGCTCTGCATCAATTGCGGCAAAGTTCAAAATCCCTCAACTCATCATCGGTCTTACCGTTGTTGCAATGGGAACATCAGCGCCTGAGGCTGCAGTTTCAATTTCTGCCGCACTTGGCGGAAGCGCTGACATTACAATCGGAAACATTCTGGGAAGTAACATCTTAAATATTCTTGTCATTTTAGGTGTTTCATCGCTGATTGCCGTTTTAAAAGTTGCAAAGTCAACAGTATGGATTGATATCCCGATTATGACAGGTGCAACAGTTCTTCTTCTCTGCCTTGGTCTTGACGGAGTCATTTCTACACTTGATGCTCTTATCATTTTCCTTGTGTTTGTTGCATTTATAGTATATATGATAATAAGTGCAATAAAGAGTAATGAAAAAGGCGATGACATAAGACTTATGTCTGTGCCGAAATCACTCTTTTTTGCAGTTTTAGGTCTTATAATGATTATTCTTGGTTCTCGTTTCACAGTTGGCAGTGCCACATATATTGCAAAAGTACTTGGCGTAAGCGACAGATTTATCGGCCTTACCGTTGTAGCGCTGGGCACATCACTTCCTGAACTTTTCACATCTGTTATGGCGGCAAGAAAAGGTAACGCAGATATTGCGATAGGAAATATCGTCGGAAGTAACATCTTCAATATCCTTTTCATAGTTGGTCTTTCAGGACTTATTATTCCTGTACCTTTCCCCAAAGGCTTTATTTTCGATTCATATGTAGTACTCGGTGCATGTGCGCTTTTATTTCTTCTTTGTTTCAGAAAAAAACAACTCGGACGCCTTGCGGGGCTTGTAATGCTCCTTGGTTATGCGGCATATTTTGCTTGTATTCTTTAACAAAATCTGAGGTAAAAAAACGGGTGTAGAAAAACGCACCCGTTTTTTATACAAACTGCCGAATTTTGTTTTGCATCTGTTAGTTTTATTGACAAGATTCGCTAACTTTGGTATCATTTTAATAAGAAATATCTATGAAAATACTGGCTTTTTTTTACAATGAAAAGTCAGTATTTTTTGGATATAATACAAAGGAGGAGTTTATAAAATGAAACTCATTTATGATGTATCAGACAGACCAAAATTCGGTCAACTCATCATCTTCGCTATTCAGCAACTTCTTGCAATTATGACCGCAACACTCGTTGTACCTGTTATCATAGGTAACGGTATGAGCCCTGCCGCAGCGCTTTTCGGCGCAGGTGTAGGCACACTTGTGTACATTCTTTTCACAAAGAAGAAAAGCCCTGTATTTTTAGGATCATCATTTGCCTTTATCGGCTCAATGTTTGCAGCCTTTGCAGGTGGTGTATCAATGAGCCTTGGCTATCTCGGACTTATAATCGGTGCTCTTTTTGCAGGTCTTGTGTATGTTGTTATCGCAATTATTGTTAAACTTGTAGGCGTTAACTGGATTAACAAAGTAATGCCCGCAACAGTTATCGGACCCACAGTTGCAATCATCGGTCTTTCACTTGCAGGTAACGCAATCGGCGACCTTTTAAAAGGAAATGTTACAGGTGCAGACGGTTTAGCAGTTGCATCACCCCTTATCACTGCTCTTTGCGGACTCATCACACTTTTAATTACAATCGTAAGTTCAACCTATGGCAAAAAATACGGAAAACTCATTCCCTTTATCTTTGGTATCCTCGGCGGATACGCAGCGGCTGGTATTTTTACCATCATCGGATATAACTGCGGAGTTGATGCTCTCAAAGTATTAAATGTTGCTCCTCTTCTCGCACTTGCTCCCGAGGGTCAGGTTACACTTGCAACATTTGTTCAGGTTCCCGATTTCACATTTCTTACTGCATACAAGGGCGTTGGCGAAATAAATGCTACATACATCAGCACAATCGCAGTTGCATATATCCCTGTTGCATTCGTTGTATTTGCAGAACACCTTGCAGACCACAAAAATATTTCTTCAATCATCGAAAAAGACCTTCTCGAAGAGCCCGGTCTTCACAGAACTCTCCTCGGCGACGGTATAGGCTCATTTGTAGGTGCATTATTCGGCGGTTGTCCCAACACTACATACGGCGAATCCGTAGGCTGTGTGGCTATTACCAAAAACGCATCTGTATACACAATCATTACAGCCGCAGTTCTTGCAATCATCATTTCCTTTATTTCACCATTTATTGCATTTGTAAACTCCATTCCCTCCTGCGTAATGGGCGGTGTATGTATGGCACTTTACGGCTTTATTGCAGTATCCGGTCTTAAGATGATTCAGGGCGTTGACCTTAATCAGAACAAAAACCTTTTCGTAGTTTCTACAATCCTTATCGCAGGTATCGGCGGACTTACACTTACATTTGGTAAAATCACACTCACATCTGTTGCGTGTGCGCTTATCCTCGGTATTATTGTAAATGTTTGCGTAAGCAAAGCAAAAGACGAAGAATAATAGTAAAAAGGAGACCGTTATGGGCACAGTAACAATTTTTGATCATCCGCTTATTCAGCATAAAACATCTATTTTAAGAGATGTTAACACACCAAACAAAGAATTTCGCGAGTCGGTAGAGGAGATAACAATGCTTATGTGTTATGAAGCACTTCGCGATTTGCCTTTGGAAGAGGTTGAAATTGAAACACCAATCTGCAAAACAAAGCAGAAAATAATTAAAGGCAAAAAACTTGCCGTGGTTCCAATCCTCAGGGCAGGACTCGGTATGGTAAACGGTCTACTCAATCTTGTGCCCTCTGCAAAAGTCGGTCATATAGGAATGTACCGTGATGAAGAAACACTGATGCCTCACGAGTATTACTGTAAACTCCCCCCCGATATAGAGGAAAGACTTATCGTTGTTGTAGACCCTATGCTTGCAACAGGGGGAAGCGCAATCGATGCCATTTCCCAGATAAAATCATACGGCGGAGCGCACATTAAGTTTCTTTGTCTTATTGCAGCACCTGAGGGGATTGAAGCACTCTCACATGCTCATCCGGACGTTGACATATACTGTGCAAATGTAGACGAGAGCCTTAACGAAAACGGCTATATCGTTCCGGGTCTCGGCGATGCGGGAGACAGAATTTTCGGTACAAAATAAAATTAAACAACAAAAAAACCACGAATCAATTGATTCGTGGTTTTTTTGTTCATAAATTTGGGGTAGTAAATAAATCACATTACAGATTTTTTTAAAAGTTTCTTTGATTTCACACACTTTCGTGAAATGTTCTTGAGATTACCTCTAACTGTTGCTCTTTTGAAAGACGGTGGAAATTAACTGCATATCCTGATACCCTGATAGTAAGCGACGGGTATTTTTCGGGATTTTCGTATGCGTCGAGCAGTTTCTCCCTGTCCATAACATTTACATTTAAGTGCTGGGCGTTTTGTGAGAAATATCCGTCTAATATATTTACAAGATTTACAATTCTTTCATCGTGTGATTTTCCAAGCGCCGAGGGAATTATCGAAAATGTGTTGGAAACTCCGTCCTGACACACATCTTTATACGGAATTTTTGCAACTGAGTTGAGTGATGCTAAGGCCCCCGATTTATCTCTTGAGTGCATCGGGTTTGCACCTGGTGCGAGGGGGTCGCCGAGTTTTCTGCCATCAGGCGTCGAACCCGTCTTTTTACCGTACATAACATTACTTGTTATGGTAAGCACCGAAAGGGTGTGCTTTGCGTTTCTGTAAAGAGTATTTTTCTTTAATTCAGAAGAAAATGTTTTTACGATATCTACTGCAATAGAGTCTGCATTGTCATCGTCATTTCCGTAGCAGGGGAAATCGCCCTCGATAATAAAATCGGTGGCTATGCCCATTTCATTTCTTACAGGTTTAACTTTTGCAAATTTAATTGCAGACAAACTGTCACACGCAACAGACAGTCCTGCCACACCAAACGCCATAAGTCTTTCGGGGTCGGTGTCGTGAAGAGCAAGTTGACTTGCCTCGTATGCGTATTTGTCGTGCATATAGTGGATAATGTTATTTGCTTTGACATAGAGACCCGCAACATATCCCATAACCTTTTCGTAGTTTGTCCATACTTTTTCAAAGGATAAAACATCATCTGTAATTTTTTCGATGCCAGGGATAATTTCTTTGCCTGATATCTCGTCAACACCGCCGTTTATAGCGTATAAAAGACTTTTTGCAAGATTGCATCTTGCACCGAAAAGTTGCATCTGTTTGCCGACCTTCATAGCCGACACGCAACATGCGATAGCATAATCATCGCCGTAGATGGGACGCATAACTGCATCGTTTTCATATTGTATTGAATCTGTTTTTATAGAAATTTCACTGCAGTATTTTTTAAAGTTTTCGGGCAAAGCCTCGTCCCATAAAACTGTGAGATTGGGTTCGGGTGCAGTGCCTAAATTTATGAGAGTGTGAAGATATCTGAACGAAGTTTTTGTAACAAGCGCTCTTCCGTCTTCGCCCATTCCGCCTACAGACTCTGTAACCCATGTGGGGTCTCCGCCGAAAAGGTCATTATATTCGGGAGTTCTGAGGTGTCTTACCATTCGAAGTTTTATGATAAGTTGGTCAATAATCTCCTGAGCCTCTTTTTCGTCTATAAGTCCTGCGTCGAGGTCTCTTTGAATGTAGATGTCTAAAAATGTCGATGTTCTTCCGAAACTCGTTGCCGCGCCGTTATTTTCTTTGATACCTGCAAGATATGCCATATACAAATTCTGTGCGGCTTCCCTTGCGCTTTCGGCGGGTTTTGAAACATCTATACCGTAGGAAAGAGCCATTTTTTCTATATCTTTGAGCGATTGAATCTGCATCGCAACTTCTTCTCTTAAACGGATAGTGTTATCTGTCATTTCGCCGTCCAGGTTTTTAATGTCCTTCATTTTTTCTTCAATAAGTCTCTCGGTACCGTAGAGTGCAACACGGCGGTAATCGCCTATAATTCTTCCTCTGCCGTATGCGTCGGGAAGACCTGTTATAAGACCTGCACTTCTTGCTTTTCTCACACTTTCGGGATAAGCATCAAACACGCCCTGATTATGAGTTTTTCTGTACTCTGAAAAATGAGTGAGTATATTTTCGTCAAGTTCGTATCCATATGCGTCGAGGCACTGTTTTGCCATTCTGAGTCCGCCGTAAAGATTTACAATTCTTTTTAAGGGGGCATCTGTCTGAAGACCGACAATCACTTCGTTTTCTTTGTCTATAAACCCAGGCGCAAAGTTGCAGATGCCTGAAACAACCTTTGTTTCAACATCTAAAACTCCGCCTTTTTTAGACTCTTCCCTTAAAAGAGTTTCGCACCTGTCCCACACGGCTTTTGTCTTTTCGGAAGGCTCTGAAAGGAAAGACGAGTCGCCCAAGTAGGGGGTATAGTTTTTTTGTATAAAGTCGCGGACATTTATCTCTGTTTGCCACAGTCCGCCGTTAAATTCTTTTCGATTAGGCATTTTCTCTGGTTCCTTTCATAATGTTTTGTCCGAAGTATTTTTCGTTTAAAAAAAGTGCTTTTTCTTTTCCCATAGCCAAGGTGTCTTTAAGTTTTGATTCTATTCCCAAAGAATCATACTTATGTTCGCCCATTTTGTGATAGGGTAAAAGTTCAACTTTTTTCACAAATGGAAGTCTTTCCTGTATGTACTCTAAAAGAGATTGCATATATTCGTCAGTATCATTAATACCAGGCACAACAACCTGTCTTATAATTGTTTCGGGACGGATTCGGTTCAGGGCGTCCTGAAATTTTTCGGTCTCAGAGATATCGAGAGAACACATTTTTCTGTATTCTTCTTTTCCTACAGCCTTAATATCATAAAGCACAAGGTCTGTAAGAGAAAGAATTTCATCATAATCCCCAAGTCCTACACCAGCCGTATCAATACAGGTGTGAATTCCTGCCTCTTTACATTTTTTAAGCATTTCAATTAAAAATTCACTCTGGAGCAGCGGTTCTCCGCCCGAAAAAGTAACACCGCCTCCGCTTCTTTCAAAATATGGTTTAAAGCGGATAAGTTTTTTTATAAGTTCATCGGAGGAAATTTCCTTTCCGCCATTCATTTTCCAACTTTCAGGGTTATGGCAAAAAAGACATCTCAGTGCACACCCCTGAAAGAAAACAACTGTGCGGATACCGGGTCCGTCAACAAGTCCCATACTTTCTATAGATGCAATTCTTCCCTTTGCCATAACTTTTCCCTCCTTTGTAATTTGAAAAATATCGGTAGTATATTCAGTATAACCTTATTTTTGCCATTTGTCAACAAAATCTTGTGTCAAATTTTTAACAAATCACTATATATTGTGGTGTCACAACATTTTCTGTTATTTGCACAAAGTTTGATTTTTTGGCATAAATCTTTTGTGCATAAATTACACCATACTGAGAGCGCATAAAATAAGGCGCATATTGCTATCCAAAATTTCATCAAACTGTGAAAGCGGAAGCGGACTTTCGCCCTCACCTGCCTCAATAGTGTATGAGGGTCTGTTGTAGCAGGAAATAAACCAATCCTTGTATCCTGCATAGCCTGACTCGGTCGGCACGATTTCCGCCTTGTATCCGCTCACGCGTGAGAGTTCCTGGGCTATCATCTGTGCACCTGGCGTTTCGAAGTCGAGATACTTCCAGTAAATGACTTTGCCTTGTGTGTGGTATGAAAGTGTCATATCAAATGAATTTTGCAAAGAAAAATCATAAATCGCTCTTGCCTCAGGTGCGCAAAGAGGATAATCCCCTGCAAAATCTCTCGGCGAAGGAGAGCATATCCCCATTTTGCCCTTTGTTTCTTTTGCCTTTGTCCAAAGCGCAGGGTAGTTTAAATTAAGGTCAACGCCCTCGATATTTGCTTTCCACCCGTCAGGAAAATTTACAGATGGATAAGAGGACGCAATCTTACAGGCATTTTCAAACCAACTGCTTTCTTTTTCAATATTTCCGCATACAAGTTCTGCCCCGTCGGGATTTACAAGCGGAACCAGAAAGATGGTGGCTGACATAAAAAGTTCCCTTACATCATACGAATAAATTTTGCTCCCCGTTTTGTAGGCGTCAAGGTAGTTATTGAGAAATTTTAAGATAAGAGGCGTGGTTATCCACTCGTTTGCGTGATGTGCTCCGTTTATAAAAACCTTTTTCTCTCCATACCCTGCGATAAGGCACAAAATGTCTTCTCCCATAACGCTTTTGCCGATGCTTCTTACCGATAAAAACGGATATTTTTCCAAAAGTTCATACACCGTATTTTTATACCATTCATTTGAAAAATTAAAATTTAAATCAATTTTCATAAAATTCATTCCTTTCTTGTTTTCAGGCATTTGATTTTATTCACAAGATGGCAAAAATATGAATTGAAATCAGATGAAAAATAGTGTATAATCAAAATGCAAATGCAGAAAAGAGGCTTAACTTATGACAAAACAAAACGACATTTTAAAAAAAGGCGAAAGTGTTTTTACAAATCCTTTAATTCTTATAATTGTTGCACTTTTGTGCTGTGCCCTCTGGGGAAGTGCAACGCCTTTTATAAAACTTGGCTATGAACTTATGCTTCCCGAAAGAAATGTTGCATCCACTCTTCTTTTTGCAGGGATAAGATTTTTTCTTGCAGGGGTAATAACTGTTTTGATATATAGCATCGCAAGTAAAAAATTTCTTTTTCCAAAAAAAGAAAACACGGGCAAAATTATCACAGTTTCGCTTTTTCAGACTATACTTCAGTATATGTTTTTCTACATCGGCCTTGCAAACACCACAGGAGTTAAAGGAACAATACTGAGCGGGTCAAGTACATTTTTTGCAATCATTATAGCAGGACTTATATTCAGACAGGAAAAACTCACATTAAAAAAGATAATTGCATGTGTCCTCGGTTTTCTTGGAATGGTCTTTGTAAATTTAAACGGTCTTGACCTGAATATGAATTTTACAGGCGATGCATTTGTTCTTTTTTCTGCTATTGCTTCAGGGGTTTCTGCAGTGCTTTTAAAAAAATATTCATCATATGAAGAGCCTTTTATCATAAGCGGATATCAGTTTGCTTTCGGCGGACTTGTTATGATTTTGACGGGAGTTTTGCTTGGCGGAGAAGTTAACATTTCAGATTTTTCTTCTGTATGTGTTATTTTATATCTTGCACTGCTTTCGGCAGTTGCCTATTCGCTCTGGGGAGTTTTACTCAAATACAATCCCGTTTCAAAAGTAACTGTTTTCAGTTTTACAATCCCGATTTTCGGAGTTTTTCTCACTAAACTTATACTCACCGAGCCAAGCGGAGTATCTGCGTTAAACATTATAATTTCCCTTGCACTTGTATGTGCGGGGATAAGCGTTTCCAACCTGTCGGGAATAAAAAGAAAGGAAGATTAAAAATGAAAAAAATAATTTCTTTTGCGATGTGTCTGACACTTATTTTCACATCGCTTTCAGCATTTGCTTTCACCGATACAGAAGACCACTGGGCTATTGAATATATTACAAAACTTTCGGATAAGGGCATAATCAGAGGCTACGAAGACGGCAGTTTCCGCCCTGAAACAAATATTACAAAAGCAGAATTTGCAACAATGGTTCAAAGAGCCTTTTCTCTTTCGGGCGAAAAAGAGTACGCCGATGTAAAGGGGCACTGGGCAGAAGAATATATCAAAAAAAGTGTAGAGTTTTTCTATAACCCGCAGGATATATTCGAGCCTGACAAACAGATAACGAGAGGCGAAGTTGCGTTTGTTTTTTCAGGCATTCTTAATCTCCCCAAAGCAGAGGGCGATTTTGAGATTTCAGACATTGATGCAATTGATGAAAATATGAAAGATAAAATTTTATCTTGCGTAGGTGCGGGTCTTTTGAAAGGGTACGAAGATTCAAGCCTTAGAGTATCAAACCTTATAACAAGAGCAGAAGTATCTGCACTTATCGTAAGGGCTATGGAATATAAAACCCCTGAAACTCCCGTAGTTCCCGAAAAGCCTGAGAACACTGACACAAACCACATATACACTCTCTATCCTTTAAAAGATATTTTTATGGTAAAATCTGTTACCAGAACCCACGATGCATCTACGGGCGAAGAACTTGTAAAACTTACCTATTCTCTTTCAAGTGATGCAGACAAAATCTACACCTCGCTCATACCCGAAGATAATGACATTGAATTTACAGGACTGAGGGCATCAATATCAGATTTGGAAGCAGGAGACCTTTTTATATTCGATACAGGATTTTTAGGTCATATCTCGACCTTAGCAACCCTTGCAACGCTCTCTTCCGACACCATTCACACATCTGTTCCCGATGCATTTGCATATGGTACGGGCGCAAAATACGAATTTATTGCAGGAACTGTAACCCAATATGATAAAAAGACAAAAACTATGGTTTTAACACTTGAAAATCTTTTTGGAACATATGAAATAAGTGTGCCATTGAAGGCAAACGCAGTTGCATACCGCGAAAGCGGAGATAACAAAAGTTTTAAGGCAGAAAGCGTTTCCTATATCGAAGTGGGAACATATGTTTTTGTCCGCTATACAGACGGTGTATGTACAGATATAATAATGAAACAATAATGAAATAACATAAAAAAACCGAAACAGAGATGTTTCGGTTTTTTTATGTTAAAGATGTGTAACATATATTGATAAAACTTAAAATTGTGATATAATATATATTAGAAAAATATTTTGAATTTGTTTTAATGAGGAGGTGGAATATATGCCTGATTTTAAAGTAGTGTCAGATTTTGAACCTATGGGCGACCAGATAGGCGCAATAGAAAAACTCTCGAGCGGAATTATAAACGGAAAAAAGTGTCAGACACTTATGGGCGTAACGGGTTCGGGTAAAACTTTTACAATTGCAAAAACAATTGAAAAAGTAAATAAGCCGACCTTAGTACTTGCGCACAATAAAATTCTTGCCGCACAACTTTGCTCTGAATTCAAAGAGTTTTTCCCTGAAAATGCAGTAGAGTATTTTGTGTCGTACTATGACTACTATCAGCCTGAAGCATATATCCCCCACACCGATACCTATATAGAAAAAGACGCTTCGATAAATGATGAAATCGACCGTCTTCGCCACTCGGCAACTGCGGCACTTTTAGAAAGACGCGATGTTATAATAGTTGCCAGTGTATCTTGCATATACGGTCTGGGCGACCCTGATGACTATAAAAATCTTATGATAGCACTCAGAGTCGGCACAGAAGTTGACCGAGATGCATTTTTAAAAAAATTAGTTGAAATTCAGTACAGCCGCAACGACATATCCTGCGAGAGAGGAACTTTCAGAGTAAGGGGCGATGTTGTTGAGGTTTTTCCAGCGTCTTCTGGCGAGAGTGCAATCAGAATAGAATTTTTCGGCGACGAAATTGAGAGAATATCAGATATTGATATTGTAACGGGCGAAATTAAGGCATTCAGAAGTTTTACCACGATTTTCCCTGCATCTCACTATGCGACCACAGATGCGAAGATGAAAAACGCACTCCGCACCATAAGGGAAGAACTTGACGAGCGTAGCAAAGAACTTTTAGATGCGGGTAAACTCTTAGAAGAACAAAGGCTTGTGAGCCGTACAAACTATGACCTTGAAATGATGCAGGAGATAGGCTTTTGTCAGGGCATAGAAAACTATTCCCGTCATATAAGCGCAAGAGAGCCGGGCTCTGCGCCCTATACTTTAATGGATTATTTCCCCGACGATTTTCTGCTTGTGGTAGATGAATCGCACGTTACAATTCCTCAGGTAAGAGCGATGTATAACGGCGACCGCTCAAGAAAAGAAACACTCGTTGATTTCGGCTTCCGTCTGCCGTCGGCGTTTGATAACAGACCGCTCAATTTCACCGAATTTGAAGAAAGAATTAATCAGGCGATTTTTGTAAGCGCTACCCCTGCCGAGTACGAAAAAGAAAAGTCGGGCGGAGAGGTGGCCCAGCAGGTTATAAGACCTACAGGTCTTGTTGACCCTGAAATTATAGTAAGGCCTGTCAAAAATCAGGTGGACGATTTATGCGCTGAAATAGACGAGGTTACTAAAAAAGGTGACCGTGTGCTTGTTACCACGCTTACCAAAAAAATGGCGGAAAGCCTTACAGACTATATGCGCTCTATCGGAATAAGGGTAAAATATCTTCACTCTGAAGTTGAAACACTCGAGAGAATGCAGATTATAAGAGATTTAAGACTCGGCGTTTTTGATGTTTTAGTCGGTATCAACCTTTTAAGAGAGGGTCTTGATATCCCCGAGGTATCGCTTGTTGCAATACTTGATGCCGATAAAGAGGGGTTTTTAAGGAGCGAAACATCGCTTATTCAGACAATAGGAAGAGCAGCAAGAAATGCAGACAGTAAGGTCATAATGTATGCAGATACCATAACAGGCTCAATGCAAAGGGCAATCGGCGAAACTGAGAGAAGACGCGAAATTCAGATTGCCTATAATGAGGCAAACGGCATAATTCCAAAAACCATAAAGAAAGACATTCACGATATAATTAAAACATATGAAAAAGCAGGAACTCAGACTCCTGTATCAATTGACGAAAACGAGAGCGAGGAAGAAAGAATCGCAAAACTCACCGCTCTTATGAAAGAGGCTTCCGACAATCTTGACTTTGAGATGGCGGCAGTCTTCAGAGATGAAATCATAAAACTCAGAGGTAAAACAAAATGAAAGAATATATCCGCATAAAAGGCGCAAATGAACACAATCTTAAAAATATAGACGTTGATATCCCGAGAGAAAAATTTGTTGTAATAACGGGTCTTTCAGGTTCGGGAAAATCTTCACTTGCCTTTGACACGATATATGCCGAGGGTCAGAGAAGATATGTAGAGTCGCTTTCGTCTTATGCAAGACAGTTCCTCGGTCAGATGGACAAGCCCGATGTTGAATACATCGAAGGTCTTTCCCCTGCAATAAGCATAGACCAGAAAACTACCAGCAAAAATCCCCGTTCAACCGTAGGCACAGTTACGGAAATCTATGACTATCTTCGTCTTTTATATGCAAGAGTAGGAACTCCGCACTGCCCAAAATGCGGAAAAGTTATAAAACAGCAGTCCGTCGATGAGATAGTAGACAGTATAATGTCAAAGGGCGAGGGCACAAGAGTTCAGATACTTGCACCCGCTATCCGCGATAAAAAAGGCGAACACACAAAAGTCTTTGACGATGCCCGTAAAAACGGATATGTAAGAGTAAGGGTAGACGGAAATGTAAGAGATTTATCAGAGGATATTATTTTAGAGAAAAAACACCGTCATACAATAGAAATTGTAGTTGACAGAATTATTATAAAAGATTCTGTCCTCTCAAGACTTACAGACTCGGTTGAAACGGCACTTACACTTGGCGACGGCCTTGTTGTTGCAGATATGTCAGACAAAGGCGAAAAAATTTACAGCCAGAACTATGCTTGTAAGGACTGCGGTATAAGCATAGAAGAACTTTCTCCCCGTATGTTTTCGTTTAACTCTCCATTCGGTGCGTGTCCTTCTTGCAGCGGTCTTGGAAGTTTTATGAAGATAGACCCCGAACTACTTATTCCCGACCCGTCAAAGTCAATTTACGAGGGCGGAATATGTGCTTTCGGCTGGGGGAATGTGGCAAATGACACAACATACTGGTCTGCGTGGCTTGACGCTCTTTCAAAAGAGTACGGTTTTGACAAAAACACCCCGATAAAAGACCTCGGGGAAGATATTATGAATATCGTTTTGTACGGAAGCGACAAACCGCTTTCGATAAACCATCACGGGTATAAAAAGACGGCTTTTTTTGAGGGTGTTATAACAAATCTTGAAAGAAGATACAACGACTCATATTCTGCATATTCAAAAACAGAGATTGAAAATCTTATGGGAGTTGTTATGTGCAAAGAATGCAAGGGAAAAAGACTTCGACCCGAGGTTTTAGCGGTAACCGTAGGCGGTATTAATATAGCCGAACTTACCGATATGAGCGTCAAAAAGATTTCTGAGTTTTTTAAGAATTTAGAACTTGAAAATCAGGAAAAAATCATAGCATCGCAAATATTGAAAGAAATAAACGCAAGAATAAAGTTTTTGGAAGATGTGGGTCTTGAATACCTTACGCTTTCAAGAAGCGCAGGAACACTCTCCGGCGGAGAAGCGCAGAGAATACGCCTTGCAACGCAGATAGGCTCAGGGCTTACGGGAGTTTTATATATACTCGATGAACCCAGTATCGGTCTTCATCAGAGGGATAATTCCAAACTTATCAAAACCTTAAAAACACTACGTGACCTTGGAAATACTCTCATTGTTGTAGAACACGACGAAGATACTATGCAAAACGCCGACCATATCATAGACATAGGTCCGGGTGCAGGTGTTCACGGCGGACATATAATGGCCGAGGGCAGTCTGGAAGATATTAAGAATGCCAAAGACAGCATCACAGGTCAGTATCTTTCGGGCAAGAAAAAAATCCCCGTTCCTGAAAAGAGGAGAGAGGGTAACGGACTTTTTATAACCGTTAAAGGTGCAAAGCAGAATAATTTAAAAAATGTTGATGCACAGTTCCCTCTTGGAAAATTCATAGCAGTAACGGGCGTTTCGGGGTCGGGCAAATCAAGTCTTGTAAATGAAATTCTCTATAAAAAACTCGCATCTGAACTTAACGGTGCAAGGAAAAAAGCAGGTCTTCACGACTCCTTAGAGGGCATCGAAAATGCCGATAAAGTCATAGATATCGACCAGTCGCCCATTGGCAGAACACCCCGTTCAAATCCTGCAACATATACGGGGCTTTTCACTGATATCCGCGACCTTTTTGCATCTACAAATGAGGCGAAAATGAAAGGCTACGGACCGGGCAGATTCAGTTTCAATGTGTCAGGCGGAAGATGCGAAGCGTGTACGGGCGACGGTATTGTAAAAATTGAAATGCATTTTCTTCCCGATGTATATGTCCCCTGCGAAGTGTGTAAGGGGAAACGCTATAACAGAGAAACACTCGAGGTAAAGTACAAAGACAAAAACATAAATGATGTGCTCGAAATGACAGTTGAAGAAGGACTTGAGTTTTTCTCTAATATCCCGAAAATCAGACGCCGTCTTCAGACTCTCTATGATGTAGGTCTTGGCTATATCAAAATCGGTCAGCCCTCTACAACTCTTTCGGGCGGTGAAGCACAGAGGGTTAAACTTGCAACGGAACTGAGCAAAAAAAGCACGGGCAGAACGGTCTATATTTTGGACGAACCCACAACGGGACTTCATATTGCAGATGTTCACAAACTCATAGAAGTTCTGGAAAAACTTGTTGACGCAGGTAACACCGTAATTGTAATTGAGCACAACCTTGATGTTATAAAAGTTGTTGACCATATAATAGACCTCGGACCAGAGGGCGGTGACAAGGGCGGACAGATAATCTGTGTCGGCACACCTGAGGAAATTGCAAAATGCAAAAAAAGTTATACGGGAGAGTTTCTCAAAAAATATCTTTAAGCGGGGAGTTGAATAAAGATGTATGAAATACTTGCAGATATCGTAAAATATATTTTTGTTTTTGCGGTATATATGTTTATTCTTTCCATCGTGCGCCTTATCTACCTTGATATTTCCGATGCAAAAAGGAGAGAGGGCACATCGGGCGGAGGATATGCCTATCTTAAACTTGTAAACTTAAGGCGCAACCTCAAATTTAAAATGTATGAAAGTTACAGTATCAAAGAAACGGCTCTCATCGGCAGAAGCAAACGCTGTCAGATTTATATAGACGACCCGTATATGAGTAAAAACCACGCGCGGATTTTTCTGCGCGACGGTTCGTTCTACATAGAGGATCTGGGCAGTACTAACGGAAGTTTCTTAAACGGACGCCGTCTGCCTGACAAAGCGGTAAAACTTAAAGATTCAGACAAACTATCATTTGGCAACATCAGTTTCATTTTTGTAGATAATCTGGAAGCGGAGAAATAATTATGACCAAGATGCGTTTCAGACCTATGTTTTATATAACTCTTGTAAATATAATAGGATTTCTGATGCTTTTTATCTATTCGGGTGCAGAGGACTTTACATATATGTACGCCTGTCTGATACTCTGCCTTATAAACACGGCGATGTATCTTATCCTATACCACCTTGATTACGGCGACCTCTATCTTTTCCTGACACTTTCGATGCTTGTGTCAATAGGTATAATAATGCTCTGCCGTATTGATATTGCGTTGGAAGAAACTTACGGCGAAAAATCAGACTACGCCATGCGTCAGATACTGTGGTTTGTCATAGGAATTGTAACCTATTTTATTACAGTAGTTGTTTTCGGAAAAGTTAAATTTTGGGGCAAATTAAAATATTTATATATGGCGCTCACCTTTGCGCTTATTATTCTTACACTTGTGCTTGGCGAAGAAATAAACGGCTCTAAAAACTGGATTGTTATAGGCAATGCGTCAATTCAGCCGTCAGAAATCATAAAAATTCTTTTTTGCCTTTGCATATCGTCATATCTATCCAATCTTCCGTCGTTTGATGCAAAGAAAAAGGATAAAAGGAAAAGGTTTTTCGACATACCAACCGACGAAATCGCCCTTTGCATATATGTGTATACGTGTATGGGCTCACTTGCCCTTTTTCAGAAAGAGTGGGGGACTGCGGCACTTCTTTTTATGATATATTTTGCAATGCAGTTTGTTTATAAAACGAGCAACCGCTTAAAACTTATAAATATAGCGGGAATTATGTTTGTTTTCCTTGTTGGATTTTTCTTTCTTGCCGACCACATCGGCGTAAGGGTCAGCGTATGGAAAGACCCGTGGCAAGACCCAAGGGGCGGAGGATATCAGATAATTCAGTCGCTTATCGCAATACTGTCGGGCGGATATTTTGGCAAAGGTATAGGCGTGGGAATGCCTGAGGTAGTACCTTTTTCGCAGACAGACTTCATTTTTGCCGCCATATGCGAAGAGATGGGTATATTTACGGGCTTTGCAATAATTCTTCTCTATTTTCTTCTAACCTACAGAGGTGTAAAAATTGCACTCAAATCAGAAAATGAATTTTTAAAATGTGCTTGTCTTTCGCTTGTTGCATCAATCGGTTTTCAGACATTTATAATCATCGGCGGAGTAATCAAACTCATTCCCTTGACGGGCATAACTCTTCCCTTTGTAAGTTACGGTGGCAGTTCAATGCTTTCATCATTTATAATGCTTGGAATAATAACAGCGGTATCATTCCCTGAAAAAAGGGTTAAAAAATAAAAAAGACTTGTAAAAATCTTCTAAGGTTTTTACAAGTCTTTTTTGTAGAGGGCAACATAGCAAAAAGCACATAATAAAAGAAAAATATCGTTTGTAAAACGATATTTTTCTACCCGTTTATATTTTTATTTTTGTTAATAATTATAACTTAGTTTTTCTTTTTCTTTTCTTTTTGCAATCCAGACTAGTTTTTATGCTCTTGGGTGAGTCTTGTTGTAAATTTCTCTTATCCCCGATTTTACCTGTTTTGCATATTTCATCGTTGTCGTAATATCTTTATGCCCGAGCATCTCGGAAACAGATGCAATATCTGCACCGTTTTCGATAAGATGAAGAGCAAAAGAGTGCCTTATTGATGCAGGGGAGATGTCTTTTTCTATCCCTGCCTTTTTTGCATAGCCTTTAATGATTTTCCAAAAACCCTGTCTTGACATAGGAAGTCCTGATGAATTCAGGAAAAGAATATCGCTCTCGCCGTTTGTAAGCATAGGTCTTGAATTTGTAAGATAACAGTTAAGAGATTTTACCGCACTTTTTCCAATCGGTACAATGCGCACATTTGATGTACACCACACACGGATATAACCAAGGTCGGTATCTGCATCTTTTACATGCAGTGAAAGAAGTTCTGATGCTTTTATCCCCGTGCCGTATAACACTTCAAGCATCGCTTTGTCCCTTATATCAAGGGCAGTATCTGAGCCGATAGCCGACAGGAGAGAGTCAATTTCATCTGTCGTAAGATAGGGAATTTCCTTTTTTTCAGCCTTTGGCAGTTTGAGATTTACCATGGGATTTGATTTTACAAGTTTATTATCTGAAAGATAGGAATAAAGGCTTTTAAGCGATGAAACGCACCTTGAAACAGTAGCATCAGACTTTCCTTTTGTTTGCATCTCAATGATGAAAGAAACTGCGTCGCTTTTTCCTGCGCTAAGGATATCACGCCCGTTACTTCCCAGAAATGAAGCAAATTTTTCGCAGTCAATACGGTATGCTTCCAAAGTATTTGAAGATAATTTTCTCGTCTCAGTCAGATACTGACAAAACTTTTTTATTAAAGGGTTTTTCATATGCAAGGCCTCACATAAAAATTTTTATGGAAAACAGAGTGGTAAAAGCACCGATAAAATTTATAATGCAAAGAATAAGTGTATAAAGACAAATGGAAATACAATGGGAAAACCACTCTTTTTTTCTGTCTTTATAGTGAAAAGAAGAATATCCTTCATTTTTTTTGAAAGGAAATGAAAACGTGAGAGTAAACATCTTAAAAAGAATAGGTATATAAAATGTATAAGGCAAAACAACTGTGCCGAAACAAAGGCCCAGACCTTTGAAAGAATACACTTTTATAAGAAGAGCCGAAGTAAAGCCGAGAGAAAACCCTTTAAAAATAATAAGGGCAACAGTTATCGGCAAAAGAACAGGTGCAGACGATGCTATCAAAAGAAAAATCATAAGTTCAATATTTTGCAGACACCCAAGTTTTACATAAGACCATACGCCCACTCCGTGAGAGAGCGTGTCGGCAACATATTTATTTGCCCCCGAAAAGATTTCGCCGTCTGATTTGAACACGAAAAACACTGCGCAAATACAGGCGGAAAACCATAAAATAAGCGTAAGATAATAAAACGCTTTGTCCTGTGAAAATATTTTCCTTGCACTGTTCATCTGCATCACCCCAACATATGTATATTCATTGGGGCGTGGGCAAATTACTCTTTGCCCAGTTCAATCGCTCTTTTTACACAAGCGTCAACGCAGTCGGAAATTATTTTGTCAAATCCTGATGCCTCAAGAACTTTAACTGCTTCAATTGTAGTGCCGTTCGGCGAACACACCATATTTTTTAACTCCTGGGGCGAAAGCGGTGATTCAAAAACGGTTTTTGCACCGCCAAGAACCGTCTGTGTGCTTAAAAGAAGTGCGGTTTCTTCGTCGATGCCGTGACGCATTCCAGCATCTGCCAGAGCCTTTATAAACATAAATACATATGCAGGACCGCTTCCGTTTAGAGCAGTACACGCATCGATAAGTTTTTCATCGACAACACACGCTTTGCCTGATGAAGAAAAGATTTTAAGTGCTTCGTTTTTCTCTTCTTCCTCTACATCATCGCCTGTAGCAAGAACGCACATTCCCTCGCCTGACATAAGGCAGATATTGGGCATAACTCTTATAACTTTTTTCGTGCCGAGATAAGAATAAAGTTTTTCCAGTTTCACCCCTGCCGCGATAGATATAAAAAGTTTATCTTTTATATCGCACTCATTTTTTATCTCATCTGAAACCACGGGGATAATATTCGGTTTTGTGCAAAGAAGAATAGTATCTGAATTTGAAACTGTAACTTTAAGAGGGGCGCAGTTAACCGAAAGCGAAGAAACCTTTTCGCTTATCACTTTATCATACACATAAATATCACGGGCGTGGAATTTTTCACTTTGTATCATCGCACTCATTATTGCCGTGCCCATATTTCCTGCGCCTATAAAACCTGTTTTTCTCATTTATATTCATCTCCGTAATTTTGAAATAATTATCATTTTTATTATATCACAGCACTCTTTCCAAGTAAAGACTAAGTTAGTAGTGCAA
>JAZQDA010000146.1:0-2413 GCA_045546535.1 Clostridia bacterium
GGGGTTATAACCCGTTCATTACCGAAAAAAGTGCATATCACGGTGCATACCTTGCTGTTGTTGAATCAATTTCAAAACTCGTTGCAACAGGCGCACCTCTTGATGATTGCTACCTCACATTCCAGGAATATTTCAAAAAACCCGGCTCTGTCCCGAAACGCTGGGGTCAGCCTCTCAGTGCCCTCCTTGGTGCATTCTCTGCTCAACTTGACTACGGCTTTGCATCAGTCGGCGGTAAAGACTCAATGAGCGGTACTTTTGAAAAAATCGATGTCCCGCCCACACTTGTGTCTTTTGCAATCACAGTAGGCGATGCTAAAAAGATTATTTCTCCTGAATTTAAAAAGGCAGGTTCAAAAGTTTACTATCTTGCACCTGAATATAATGAAGATAATCTCCCCGACGCATCATCTCACAAAGCGCTTTTTGAAAAAATTAACAAACTTATTTCAGACGGCAAAGTGATTTCGTGCTATACCCCCACATACGGCGGTATCATGGAAGGTATTATGAAAATGACTTTCGGTAACAAAATCGGCTTTGAGTTTGAAAATGGCATAAGCGAAAACTTCCTCTTTGCATATAACTACGGCGGATTTGTAGTTGAAACAGATGAGGATATAGACGGTGCAAAACTTCTCGGCAGGACTACCAATGATTATACCATCACATTTGCCGGAGAAAAAGTTTCACTCGATGATATTCAGAAAATCTACGAAGATAAGTTAGAGAGCGTATTTTCCTGCAATATCAAAACCGAGGGCAAGAAAATCGATAACATTTCTTTTGAAGCAGAAAAAATAGCATCTCCAAAAATCGGCATAGCAAAACCGAAAGTTTTAATCCCTGTATTCCCCGGTACAAACTGTGAATATGACACTGCAAAACGTCTTGCGAAAGCAGGAGCAGAGCCTGAAATTGTTGTAATCAACAACCTCACCCCGCAGGGTGTTGCAGACTCTGTAGAACGTATTGCTAAGAAAATAAACGAATCACAGATTATCTTTATCCCAGGCGGTTTCTCGGGCGGAGATGAACCTGACGGTTCAGGTAAGTTCATTACAGCGTTCTTCCGTAACCCCCTTGTTAAAGATGCAGTAAATGAACTTCTTAAAAATAGAGACGGCCTTATGGCAGGTATCTGTAACGGCTTCCAGGCAATTATAAAACTTGGTCTTGTTCCTTACGGCGAAATTGTCGATACCGATGAAAATTCACCCACACTCACATTCAATACAATCGCAAGACATCAGTCAAGAATTGTGAGAACAAGAATTGCATCAAATCTCTCGCCCTGGCTTTCAAAAACTAAAGTTGGCGATATATATAATGTAGCAATCTCTCACGGCGAAGGTAAATTCCTTTGCTCAGAGGAACTTGCTAAAGAACTTGCGCTTAAAGGTCAGGTCGCAACACAGTATGTTGACCTTTCAGGCAATGCTACAGACGATATCCGCTTTAACCCCAACGGCTCGGTACTTGCAATAGAAGGTATCACATCTTCAGATGGCAGAGTATTTGGTAAGATGGGTCATTCAGAAAGAATAGGCGATAACCTCTACAGAAACGTAGACGGAAACTACGATATGCAGATGTTTGAATCGGCAGTAGAGTATTTTAAACTGTAAAATTAAATTACATAAAAACCGTTTGCTTTAATATAGGCAGACGGTTTTTGCTTATATTTTGACTAGTTTCTTCATTATATATATACTGTGTTTTATACAAAATGTTTATTTTGCCTCAAATGGCAAAAATAACTTGACATTTTTCGCAAAAAATAATAAAATACAATTAATAGTGGTTATTTATGCTCATATGCATACGCCCCTATGTCTGCAGACTTCTTTCTACATATTATACTGCGGACCCCAAAACGCTTGTTATAACAAAGAATGTAACATAGTTTACTCTATCTTTACATTTTTGTTACAACAATAAATACTGCATTGACTATAATATTTTCATTTGTTATAATCAGTGCAAGGTTAGAGTGAATCTAGCCGTAGTGTTAAGTTGTATTTGAATGAGATGCGGCTTAATCACGGAAAACAAAGACATCTCATTCAAAAAAATATTATTAAGGGAGGATTTGAGAATTATGAAAAATCTCAAAAAAGTTCTCGCACTCGTTGTTGCATTAACAATGGTGCTCGGTACTGTTGCATTCGCTGGTTACACAGACGTTGCTGAAGATGCTAACGAATACACAGCAGTATCAACACTGTCTTCTCTCGGTATCCTTACCGGTTATGAAGATGGTTCTTTCAACCCCACAGGTGACATCACAAGAGCAGAATTCTGCGCAGTTGTTTGCCGTGCTTTAGGTGCTAAAGTTTCTGGCTCTGCTGTAACAGGTTTCTCCGATGTTGCTGCTGATCACTGGGCATCTGCTTACATTTCATATGTTGCA
>JAZQDA010000147.1:0-10626 GCA_045546535.1 Clostridia bacterium
TTTTTCAAGATAAAGAACGGAAAAGATATAATAGAGTCTGATACTGACTGCTATGCAACAAAAAGCCATCTTGTATATGAAAATATATATTATGGTGAAACTTTTGACGCCCGAATCGATACAGATGAGAAACTGCCTGTATATGAAACAAGTATTTCTACGGGCAAAATAGTTCAACAGCACTGCCCTTCCGAAGAAATTATTGAAACTATTACACCATCAATTCTTGGAAAAGTGTATGACTCAGGAAAAGTTCTGACCGGGTTTGCAGAAATTGAAGTTGAGGGCAGTGAAGGTGACGAAGTTGAAATATACTACGCCGAATGTATTGATGAAAACGGCGAACTCGATTATGAATCTACCCTGCTTTATGAAGAAAAAATAAATATACAAATTCAGAAAGACAAATTCATACTGTCGGGTAATGGAAAAGAAAAATATCATCCGAGATTTATATATCACGGATTCAGATATTTTAAGATTTCCTGCCCTGAAAGCGTGAAAATCAAAGATGTGAAAGTGCATTATGTATGCACCGCGTTTGAAACAAAAAGTAAGATTGAAACATCAAATGAATTTTTAAATAAAATTCACGAAATGTTTGTAAACACACTTTTCTCGTGTTCTCACGGCGGCGGAATGGTTGACTGTCCGCACAGAGAAAGACTTATCTACACCGGCGACGGGCAACTTACAACTCAAAGCGTCCTTTACAATTTCGATGCTTACGATTTTTACTACAAATGGATTAACGATATTTTGGATTCTCAAGATTTGGAATCTGGCTTTGTTTCTCACACTGCACCGTTTTGCGGCGGAGCCGGCGGAGCCGGTTGGGGAAGTGCAATTGCAGTTGCACCCTGGAATTTTTACATTCATCACGGCGATACCGACCTGTTAAAGAAGGCAAGACCGCAAATTAAAAAGTGGATTGAATTTTTAAGCACCTGCACAGAAGACGGCATAATTGTAAGAGAGCACCCAAAAAGTTGGAATCTCGGTGAATGGTGTCTCCCATGCGACGGCCCGTGGTGCTGGGCGCACCCTGAAATAACTGATGTTGTGCCTGAATTTATAAACACTTTCTACTACATATATTGCATCAACATATATGAAAAAATTTCAAAAGTGCTCGGTGAAGATGTTGAAGACTGGATGATTAAAGAAAGAAAAATTTCGTCATCTAAATTAAACGAAAAGTATTCAAACGGCAAGTATCTTACAGGAAAGCAAGGCAGTAACGCTTTTGCGCTTTCAATAGGTATTGTGAGCGAAGAAAATAAAAACATAGTTATTGACAACATGGTAAAATGTGTTGAAGATAACAATTACCATTTTGACACAGGTCTAATGGGAACAAAGTTTTTACTTGGAGCACTTAGTGAATATGGCAGAGATGATGTTGTATTAAAGATGATGCTTTCACAGGAATATCCAAGTTTTGGATATATGCTCAGAAGAGGTGCTACAACAATCTGGGAAACCTGGGAAGAGAATACGGGAAGTTCGAAAAATCACATTGCTTTCACATCGGCTGATTCGTGGTTTTTCTATGGCCTTGCAGGTATCAAGCCAATGGGCGGATATAAAGAATTTGAACTAAGACCTTATTTTGCAGATGAACTGGAGTTTGTAAATTCCGAAATAAAAACAGAATACGGCATTATTGCTCTTGAGTGGAAAAGAGAAAATGGTAGAATAAACGTCAAAATAACTGTTCCTTTCAATACAAAAGCACATATCAACTTAAACGGAAAATGTTTTGACCTTGAAAAAGGAGTGTATGAATATGTTATTTAAAAAAGGAAAAAAATTAAAAGTTTACAGCGTTACATCAAAAGAATTTGCAGATTACGGCAAAGTTCTTGACGGATATGACTACAAAGAATTATTTGATATTTTAGGGAAAGTTGAAATCCCTAAAGAAGGAATCGATTATGTTGCATCTGTTGAAGAACTTGAAAAATGCGATAGCGCAAAAGAAATGCAGACAAGAGGTTTTTCTTCATACCCTGTTCAACTTGGTTATGTTACAGGTGTAAACACTTCAATGAACTGTCTTGAATATCACAAAAGCAGTGAGTACAACATTGCATCTGATGATATTATTCTTATTCTGGGAAAAGTTCAAGAAATTGAAAACGGTAAATACAATTCTAATAACTGTAAGGCGTTTTTTGTCCCCAAAGGTGTTGGTGTTGAACTTTATGCAACTACCCTTCACTATGCACCCTTTAGTGTAAACGAAGACGGTTACCGTGTAATCTGCGTGTTGCCAAAGGGCACAAACGGTGCCAAAGTTAGTTTTGAAGAGAAAAACTTTGAGGATAAGATGTGTTTGGGCGTAAACAAATGGCTCCTCGCTCACGAAGATGCTTCCGAAGTAAAAGACGGTGCATATGTTGGAATCGAAGGCGAAAATATAAAATTTGAAGATTTGGAGAGATAATTATGGACGAAAAAAGAATTTGTGATGCTTTTGAAAATGCCAAGGAAGTATATGCTTCTTACGGTGTTGATGTGGAAAAGGTATTGGAAAAATTTGATACCATTCCTGTTTCTATCCCCTGCTGGCAGGGCGATGACATTATAGGTTTTGAACCCAAAGGTGCAGGTGCATCAGGCGGACTTATGGTTACAGGAAACTATCCAGGCCGTCCGAGAAACCCCGAAGAATACAGAGCCGACCTTGAAAAATGCTTATCATACATTCCCGGCGCTTTAAAAGTAAATCTCCATTCAAGTTACGGCGAAAATTACGAATCAGGTATTGACCGTGATGAATACGGTCCCAGACATTTTGAGACTTGGGTTAACTGGGCAAAAGAAATGGGCGTAGGTCTTGATATGAATGCTACTACATTTTCCCATAAATTTGCATCTGACGGTCTTACAATTTCAAACCCTGATGAAGAAGTGAGAAAATTCTGGGTAAGACATATGCAGGCGGTAAGAGAAATCGCTGAATATATCGGCAAAGAACTCGGTCAGGTTTGCGTTTACAACACATGGGTTCAGGATGGTATGAAAGATATACCCGCAGACAGAATGAAATACAGAGCACTTATGAAACAGTCTTTTGACGAAATTTTCTCAAAGAAAAAAATCTCAACTGATTATGTATATGATGCATTAGAGCCTAAACTTTTTGCAGTAGGTGTTGAAGAATATACGGTTGGTTCTAACGATTTCTATCTTTCATATCACGGCCATGCAAGAGCAAAAGGTATCGGTAACACAATTATGAACCTTGACCTTGGACATTTCCACTGCGAAGAAAATGTTGCTGATAAAATTTCTTCTGTTATGCTCTTTTCTGACAAGTTTATGGCACATCTCACAAGAGGTCTTCGCTGGGACAGTGACCACGTTGTTATAAACGATGAAAAGACCAACAATATGATGCGTGAAATTGTAAGATGCGGTGTACTTGATAATGCATTTATCGGCACAGATTACTTTGACGCTACAATAAACAGAGTGGCTGCGTGGACAATCGGTACAAGAGCAACAAAGAAAGCACTTCTCAGTGCTATGCTTGAGCCTGTACATATGCTTAAAGAAGCAGAAGACAATAAAGATTTCACTCGTCGTCTTACTCTAATTGACGAGTTCAAATCTTTACCGTCGAATGCAATATGGGATTATTACTGCCTTACAAATTGCATTCCTACAAATGCCCAGTGGCTTGATGATTTGAAGCAATATGAACAAGATGTTATGTTCAAAAGAGTATAAAATATAGAAAAAGGAAACTCACAACTTTTGTTGTGAGTTTTTTATTGAATAAAAATATGATTTATGATAAAATAGAACGAGAATAAAAATACGGAGGTAATCTTATGTCAAAAAAAATAATCACTTTACTGCTCATCCTCACAATGATTTTCACTGCTTCAGTAACCTATGCCACAGAAGACACACATACCTCTTATGTATATGATATTGAAAGCAGACCCGTACTTAATGACCTTTTGCAAAGCACTGAATATGAAATTCTTACATTCAGGGTAACCGATGTTATTTTTAATTCGCAAACTAATATTGTCACCTTCAAGAATGACCAAAAGCGAAAAGATGGTACTCCTGATACTAATACATATATTATAACCAAAGACACATCTTTTGGTAAATATGCAAATGGTGAATATAGCGTAGATATTAATGCTCTCATATCAGGCGATGAAAATTGGGTAGAACTTGTATTAAAAAAAGAAATAAAACAGCAGATATTAGCCGGAATGAATGATATTGAAATATATGTCGATGGTGTGTGGAGTACATATTCTGATAATCCGGTGATAGATTCAGAAAAAGAAGAACTCCCTGAAATCTCATCTGACAGTTCAACAGGAGAATTTACAAAAGTTCTGAAATATAAAATAATGCAGGGTGATGAAAACGGCAACCTTAATCTTACGACACCCGTCACCAGAGCAGAGATGGCTCAACTTGTAACAAATACACTTTTATTAAACGGTGTAACAGGCAAGTTCTCAGAAGGTGAGGAATTTATTGATTTGCCCTATACTCACTGGGCATATAATGCCGTGGCTCATGCAAAGTCAAACGGCATAGTTAATGGAATGGGTGACGGCACATTTGCTCCAAATCACTCTGTAACCAACGCTCAAGCAATAAAAATGATTGTGGCAATGCTTGGTTATTCTGTCAAAGCAGAAAGTCTCGGCGGTTATACTCACGGATATATGAATATTGCAAAAAATTTAGGTATTACACAAGGGTTAACTTTGGATAATGATACCCCCGCACTCAGAAAGGATATTGCAATAATTCTCGAAAGGGCTTTAGATATTCCTCTCATGAGGCAGGTTGCATTTGGTTCGATTCCGAAATTTGAAATTTTTGACGGCACAAACGGAAATGAACTCATTACTCTTGAGACAGAATTAGTTAACGCATTCTTTACCGAAAGTTAATGGCAACAGATAAATATAAGTTTTAGCCAGAACGAAATATTATATGTTATTGCATCTATTTAAAAATTAAACTCACAGACATCAAATATTTGTGAGTTTTTTATTGAATAAAAGTAAAATTAGTGATAAAATAATGAATGAATATAAAAGAACGGAGGTGCGGTTTGTGAAAAAAAGTTTTACTGTTGGTGGTATGAGTTGTGCTGCGTGTTCAACCAGAGTTGAAAATGCAGTATCAAAACTTGATGGTATTGAAAAATGCAGTGTCAATCTTTTGACTGGAACTATGATTACAGAAGGAGATGCAGACACAAAAGATATAATAGATGCAGTAGAAAAAGCAGGATATTCAATTTCTCCGATGGGTGAAAAATCTAATATTAAAGATACAAAAAAAGAAACAGGAGATATGAACAAACTAATAAAAAGGCTCAGTTTTTCCGTTTTATTTTTGATTGCACTGATGTATATTTCTATGGGAAATATGATGTGGGGTTGGCCGTTGCCGTCATTTTTTGAAAGCGACCATATAAGTATGGGGATTGCTCAGATGCTCCTTACAATCTGTGTTATGGTTATAAACAAAAAGTTTTTTATAAACGGATTTAAGTCATTGTTTAAGGGTGCACCTAATATGGATTCACTTGTTGCTATCGGCTCGGGAGCGTCATTTGGATACAGCGTTTTTGCACTTTTTGCAATGAGTTTTGCAAGAAACACGGGTAATCACGCAGGTGTAATATATTATATGAACAATTTGTATTTTGAATCAAGTGCGATGATTTTAACTCTCATTACACTCGGCAAACTTTTAGAAGAATATTCTAAAGGGAAAACAACAAATGCACTGAAAGGACTTATTGACTTAAGTCCTAAAAAAGCCACTGTTTTAATCGGTGACGAGGAAGTTACAATTGATATTGCTGACCTTGAAAAAGGTGATATTTTTATAGTAAAACCAGGCGAAAGTATTGCCTCTGACGGGATTGTAATTGAGGGTTTTTCAAGTGTTGATGAATCTTCGCTTACGGGAGAGAGCATTCCCGTTGACAAAGAAGTGGGAAGCAAAGTGTCGGGAGGCACAATAAACAAGTTCGGATTTTTAAAATGCGAGGCTACACATATCGGGGAAGAAACTGCTCTTGCTAAAATAATAAAACTTGTAAGTGATGCATCGGCAACAAAGGCACCGATTGCAAAAATTGCAGACAAGGTATCGGGAGTGTTTGTACCTGTTGTAATTGTTATTGCTTTTATTACAACTGTAATTTGGCTTATTTTAGGCGAGAGCGTTGGATTTTCACTTGCAAGAGGAATTTCTGTTCTTGTAATAAGTTGTCCGTGTGCTCTCGGTCTTGCAACACCAGTTGCTATAATGGTAGCAAACGGAGTGGGTGCAAAAAACGGTATTCTTTTTAAAAATGCTGAAAGTCTTGAACAGACGGGGAAAACTCGTTTCTGCGTTTTTGATAAAACAGGAACAATTACAAACGGAACCCCTATTGTTACAGATATTATCCCCTACAAAGATACTGACGAAAAAGAGTTTTTAAACCTTGCATTTTCTCTTGAAAAAATGAGCGAACACCCTCTTTCAAAGGCTATTATAGAGTACGGAGAAGGAAACGGGGCGAAAGCTTTTATTGCAACAGGATTTGAAATTTTACCGGGATTCGGTCTTGTTGCAACTATAAACGGTAAAGAAATAAGGGGCGGAAATGTAAAATATATCTGCAAATATATCCACTTTGATGACGATACCCAAAAGGTTGTTGAAAATCTCTCAAAAGACGGCAAAACACCTATTTTATTCTCGTCAGGCAAAGATTTTCTTGGAATAATAGCAGTTGCAGACACCATAAAAGATGACAGCAAAGATGCAATTGATGCAATTAAAAAAATGGGCATAGAAACTTTGATGCTTACAGGCGACAACGAAAATACTGCCAAGGCCATTGCAGATAAATGCAATATTGACAGGGTTATTGCAAATGTATTGCCTGATGAAAAAGCAGGTGTTATAAAGAAACTTAAAGAAACGGGAAAAGTTACTTTTGTAGGCGACGGAATTAATGATGCTCCCGCACTTACAGAGGCAGATATTGGCATCGCAATAGGAAGAGGAACGGATATTGCAATTGATGCTGCAGATGTTGTGGCTATGCACAGCAGTCTCACTGATATTGCAAAAGCAATTGTACTCAGCCGAAAAACTATCACAAATATTAAAGAAAATTTATTCTGGGCATTTCTCTATAATACAATCGGTATTCCTCTGGCAACGGGAATTTTCATTTCTTCTTTCGGTTGGGAACTGAATCCCGTTTTTGGTGCTCTTGCTATGAGTTTATCAAGTTTCTGCGTTGTGTCAAATGCACTCAGATTAAACTATGTAAAATTAAACTTTTCAAACAAAAAGGAGAAAAAGACTATGGAAAAGACAATAAAAGTTGAAGGTATGATGTGCCCTCACTGCGAAGCAAGAGTCAAGAAAGTGCTTGAAGAAACAGAGGGAATTTATGAGGCAGTACCAAGTCACAAAGATAAAACTGTTGTTATTAAATCAGACAGAGAAATATCTTTTGATCTTATAAAAGAAAAGATTGAAAATGAGGGATATAAAGTAATAGAGTAAACAAAAATACCTGTTCTAAAATTTTAGAACAGGTATTTTTTTATTTTGTGATTTTTATTTTATGTAAAAATTTATAAAGAACAGTTGATACAATTATTGCAACAAGTCCCTGAAATGCATTAGCGGGAATATTTACAATCGACGCTTTAAAGCCATATAAAAAGCCCTCAAAAACATAGTAGCCGAAAACCATGAAAATTTCTGCTAAAATATAACTTAAAACACTTGCAAAGAATTTGCACTTTTTGAAAAATTTAAAACCAAGCGATACGATATATGTCATAATACCCTTAATAAGAAATGTTGCGGGAACATACACCATATATCCTGCAGATGCATCTGCAAGTGCCGAGCCAAGTCCTGCCGAAAGAAATGCATATCCGGAAGGGAGAAGCGATGACGAAAGGAGAACCGCTGCATCACCGAGATTCATATACCCTTTTAAAGGAGTCGGAATTCTGATGACAAAAGTCATAACACATGTTACTGCTGCAAGAAGTGCTGAAAATACTATTTTTTGAGTTTTTGTTTTCATTGGTTTACAATCTCCTTTATATATATACTTTTATTTTAAATTCTTTTTTCAAGTTCATTTGAAAGTTCTTCATAGCCGGGTTTTCCAAGCAGTGCAAACATATTTTTCTTATATGCTTCAACACCAGGCTGGTCAAATGGGTTAACACCTAAAATATATCCGCTTATTGCACACGCCTTTTCAAAGAAATAAACGAGGGCACCGAAGTGGTAAGCGTCGAGTTTATCGATATTTATTACGATATTGGGTGCATCACCGTCTGTATGAGCAAGGATTGTCCCCTGAAACGCTTTTGTGTTTACGGTATCGATAGTTTTGCCTGAAAGGAAATTAAGACCGTCTGTGTTTTCTTCATCATAGGGGATTTCAAAGTCTTTTCGGGGCGTGTCTACTTTAAGAACAGTTTCAAAAATTATTCTTGAGCCGTCCTGTATATACTGTCCCATTGAATGAAGGTCTGTTGAAAAACTCACTGATGCAGGGAAAATGCCTTTGCGGTCTTTACCTTCACTTTCGCCGTATAACTGTTTCCACCACTCAGAAAAATATACAAGAGAGGGTTCATAGTTTACCATTATTTCGACTTCTTTACCTTTTAGCCTTAAAAGGTTTCTAAGTGCCGCATATTTATAGCAAGAGTTTTCACAGTATGGCTTCATATATTCATTTTTTGCATCTTTTGCGCCTTGCATCATAGCATCAATGTCGATACCTGCTGCGGCAATCGGTAAGAGGCCTACTGCGGTGAGTACTGAAAATCTTCCGCCGATATCGTCTGGAATAACAAAAGTTTCGTAGCCCTCTTTATCTGCGAAAGTCTTAAGAGCACCTCTTGCTTTATCGGTTGTTGCGTAAATTCTTTCTCTTGCACCGTCAATGCCGTACTTTTCAATAAGGAGAGAGCGAAGCACTCTGAATGCAAGGGCAGGTTCAGTTGTTGTGCCTGATTTTGATATTATATTTACACTGAAATCTTTATCTTTTAAAAATTCAACTACATCTGCAAGATATGTCGAACTGATTGAGTTACCTGCATATATGATTTTTGGGGTTTTAGAGTCTGTCTTATAGTTATAGAAAGTGTCAGTAAGCATTTCTATTGCGGCTCTTGCACCAAGGTATGAACCGCCTATGCCGACAACTACTAAAACCTCTGATGTGTCCTGAATTTTTTTTGCACTTTTTTTAATGCGGTCAAACTCTTCTCTGTCATAGTTATCGGGAAGGTCGAGCCAACCAAGAAAATCGTTTCCTGCTCCGCTTTTTGAATGAAGAAGATTTACTGCTTCATTTACTGTTTTTTCGTAATTTGAAATTTCTTCATCTGTTATAAACTTGGAAAGTTTGGAAGAGTCTAATGTAATCATTGTACGCTCCTTTAAAAATCAATTTTCATTTTTGGGGTCTCTGTGCATAAGTTCCATTACGGCTTCTTTTGCATTTTTCCCGTTATATAAAACTTCATACGCTTTTTCAATTATGGGCATTTCAACGCCCTGTTTTTTTGCAAGGTCATATGCGGCTTTACACGATTGAACGCCCTCTACTACCATATGCACTTCTTCAAGGGCTTCGTTTAAGGTTTTGCCTTTACCGATTAAAATTCCTGCACGGCGATTCCTTGAATGCATACTTGTACAGGTAACTATTAAATCCCCTATTCCGCTCAGGCCGTAAAATGTTTCTTCATCTGCACCAAGCGAAACGCCAAGTCTTGCAATCTCTTTGATACCTCGTGTCATAAGTGCTGCTTTTGTATTGTCGCCAAAACCGATGCCGTCGGTAATACCTGCACAAAGTGCAATTATGTTTTTGAGCGCTCCGCCAAGTTCAACGCCGATTAAATCAGTGCCTGTGTATATACGGAAAGTATCGCTCATAAAAACTTTTTGAAGATAAAGAGCATCATTTATATCTTCAGATGCTGCAATATTGGTGGTAGGTATTCCCCTTGCTACTTCTTCGGCGTGAGAGGGGCCTGACATTACAGCGATTTTTGCATTTGGAATTTCTGACTCTGCAACTTCTGATAAAGTCATAAGTGTGCCGTCTTCTATTCCTTTTGAAAGAACTACGATAAGGGTTGAATCGGTAATATGAGGTGCCATCATTTTACATGTGGAACGGATTGCTTTTGACGGGGTTACCAAAACTATAAGGTTTTTATCTTTTACACAAGTTATGTCTGATGTAAAATTTATTTTATCACTTAAAGGTATTCCGGGTAAAAATTCCTTGTTTTCAAGGTCTGTTTTCAAACGTTGACTTTCCTCAGGAAGCCATGACCAAAGCGTAACATCGTGCCCTTGTTTTTCAAGATGCAACGCTGCTGCAGTTCCCCAACCTCCTGAACCTATTACTGCTATTTTTTCACTCATATTGATTACTCCTATATAGCATTATTTTTTATAACTTCAACTCGTTATATTCTTCACCGTCTAATGTTTTCCAGGTAAAAGTTTTATTTTCATAAACAAGATATGAATGCTCTGAATTTTCTTTTGGAATAGACACTG
>JAZQDA010000148.1:0-7676 GCA_045546535.1 Clostridia bacterium
CTCAACGCTTCAATTTCTTCAAATCCATCAGCCAAAAATACATATACCATACTCTCACACCTTATCTTATTATAAAAACTCTATTCTGTACTTTTTTATCATTTTGCAAGGGTTATACGATTCTTTCGCTTTTCTTAAACCCTCAATACCTAAATCTTCTTCTCTGTTTACAAACTCCATATCAGAAAACTCATTTTCCAGTGTTAATCTGTTAATCACAGGATATGCGTCTCTGAAATCATATGAGGCTTTCTCAATATGAATAAGTGCATAATTATCAGTAAGTCTTTCGCCAACAGACAAGGCAACGATTTTCCCGTCAACAGTTATCAAAGAGCATATTAGATTAAGCTCCTGCAAAGCATCGAAAGTCTCATAAATACTCTTCATTTCGCTTTCATACATTTTTGTATCCTCTTTAGTTCTCGCTCTGATAACATCAGAGCAAAAAGAGATACATTCTTCGTACATAGAAGCGTTGTATCTTATATATTCAAAATTATGGGTGTTTACAAATGAATTGAAATTGTTTTTCTTTGAGTGAAATTTTCTTCCGCTAAGTTCAATTAATTCATTTACATTATATACATAATCAAATGAATTTGGTATTGGTTTATACTTAAATATATATTTCCCTGAATTTATAAGAAAATCAAGATAATCCTGTGTAGCAAGGTTTATAACAAGGTTTGTTTTGAGTTCTTTTTCAAAATATTCTTTTAACTTATCGGTGACATCACACGAATTACGTCTTTTTCCGTAAGGCATAAATGCAGTCCACGCTTGTTTCCCGTGCATATCGTAAATTGAATATAAAATATCATTATCAAGACAAAATCTGGTGTTATAGTAATGTTGCCAGGTATACATACTTGCAACAGATGCTTCAGAATTTTCGTATCTTCCGTCCAGCACAGTTTTAAATTCAGAAAAATTATTTTTTGTAAGGTTACTGAAATTCAATTTAATCACCACTATTCTGTAAGCAATCCTTTTTCACTCATACTTGTATACTGATTTCCGCCGCAAACAATATGATCAATCATTATAACATCAAACTCTCGAAGTGCAGGGATAAGTTTGTTAGTATTGAATATATCATTATTCGAAGGCTGAGGGTTTTCATCAGGATGATTGTGAGCAATAATTACATAACAACCTCTGTGCATAAGAGCAAGTTTAATAATTGTACGAGGTGAAAACGCTGTATGTGTTTCATTGCCTTTACTGATTGTTTCAATAGCCTGTATTTTTCTGTCAGCATCAACAATTATAAGAATTGCCTCTTCGACTACATGATGAGAAAAATAGTTACAGCAAAATTTTCCGGTATCTTTTGATGTATATAATCGTTCCCCTTCGTAATCAGTTTTACTAAGATACATTCCAAGTTCTCTGTGAATTGTTAAAAGTGCAGCAGTAACTTCTTTGACACCTGTAACCTGCATCAGATCTCTGTAGTCTGCTTTGAGAACACCTTTTAAAGAACCAAATTTATCTATAAGTTTGTGAGCGATTGGATTTGTATCACCTTGCGGGAGCGAGTGAAACAATAAAAATTCAAGCACCTGATATTCTGTGAAACTTTCGAAGCCGAACTTCAAGAATTGTTCTCTCATTCTCTGACGGTGACCTCTGTGAATCGAGCCGTCTTTTACAGGGGCTTTCTGTTTGTTTTTCTTGTTTTCTTCGCCTTCTTCAAGATATGCTTTACTATCCCAGTTTTCATCGAAAAATATACCATCTTCATAAAAAGCATTTGGTGTTGTAAAACATTTTCTTAAACGAATCAACGCTTCTTTATCTTTTGAATAATTATATGCCATTAAAATTATCACTCCATCTTATGTGAAATATCAACTGTTGTATCAATCAAATCTTCCCCAACCTTGTTTTCAGACAATTCTTTTTTTGAAAGATAAAGCAAATATTCAATATTTCCTTCGGGTCCTTTGATTGGTGAATAATCAATATTTTCAACCGTAAAGCCTAATTCATGCGAGAATAAAACGGTTTCAGTTATAACTTTCTTATGGATGTGTGGATCTTTAACAACACCCTTTTTGCCCACTTCTTCTCTTCCTGCTTCAAACTGTGGCTTTATAAGAGCAACAAGTCTGCCATTTTCTTTCAACAGCCTATATGCTACAGGCAGGACAAGTTTCAAAGATATAAAAGCAACATCAATCGAAATAAATGAAACAGGATCCGTTATTTTATCATCTTCAATGTAACGAATATTGGTTCTTTCCATGTTGATAACACGCTCATCATTTCTGAGTTTCCAGGCAAGTTGACCGTATCCTACATCAACAGCATAAACTTTCAATGCTCCATTTTGCAACATACAATCTGTAAACCCGCCAGTAGACGCGCCGATATCCATACAAACCTCATCACTAAGATTTATATCAAAAGATTTTATCGCCTTATCGAGTTTTAAACCGCCACGGCTTACAAAAGGCAATTTTTGTCCGCGTATTTCAATATTATCGCCATCTTTTATTTTATCTCCGGCTTTCAAAACCTTCTGGTTGTTTACATACACAACACCAGCCATTATGAGTGCTTTTGCTTTTTCACGGCTCTCGACAAGGCCTTTATTAACCATTTCAATATCTACTCTGCTATTCATCTGTGCTCAATTCCTTCATAATCTTTTCGGCAATTTTTTCGCCTGTAAGTCCGTGAACTGAAAACAATTCATTCTGTGATCCCTGATACACAAATTCATCTCCAAAACCGAAATGAATAAATCTTGAACGGTAACTTCTGTCAACTGATGATGAAATATATTGACCGGCACCGCCTGAAACTATATTATCCTCTACAGTTACAACAAGTTTTGCATCTTCAATGAGGCTTTCGATATATTGTGCATCAATAGGTTTTACTGTGCGAATATTTACCACTGTCGAATTAATCCCTCTGCTTGTAAGAATTTCAGACGCATTTAAAGATGGCTCAAGCATTCTGCCGACAGACAAGAAAATAATTTCTTTACCAGCATTCTTTACTATTTCAGGTTTGGAAATTTCAAAATCTTCGCAACTTCTTTCGATGGCTTCAGATTTTGGATATCTAAGGCAAACAGGACCTGTGCATTTATCAACAGCGTAATCGAGCATCTGCTCTAACTCTTTCCTGCAAGACGGTGCGAGAATAGTCATATTAGGCAGATGACTGAGATAAGACAAATCGAAAACTCCCTGATGGGTTTCTCCATCCTCCCCTACTATTCCCGCCCTATCAAGCGCAAATACTACATGAAGATTCTGAAGACACACATCATGCAAAATCTGATCATAGCCTCTTTGCAGAAAGGTTGAATATACTGCGAACACCGGTACAATTCCACTGATCGCATATCCTGCTGCCAGAGTAACTGCATGTTGTTCGGCAATACCTACATCACGAAAACGATGCGGAAAACGGGCAGAAAACTCATTAAGACCGCACCCGTCAGCCATAGCCGCTGTAATTGTAACAAATTCACTTTTTTCCGCCTTTGCGGTGATATGTTGTCCAAAAACTTTGGTATATGTAATTTTAAAATTATTGCGCTGCGATACAGAAATACCATGATAAAGATCCGGGTTCATTTCTGCTGGTTCATATCCCTTGCCTTTCTGAGTCTGAGCGTGAATTATAACCGGGCCGGGCATATTTTTGGCTTTTTCAAACACTTCTGTAAGTTCATCAATGTCATGTCCATCAATTATTCCAAGATATGTAATTCCAAGTTCTTCAAACATTGGCGATGAAAGGGTCATAAATGCTATCGATTTTTTAATTTTCTTCAATGTTTTAACAATTACTTTTCCAAATTTTCCTGTATGATTGAAAAAGAAAGCAACTTTGCTCTTTAATTTTATATAACCTTTGGTTGCTCTTAACTTACTAAGATGCGCAGAAAGTCCGCCAACATTTCTGTTGATAGACATTTCGTTATCGTTTAAGACAATAATCAACTTTGTTTCCGAATCACCAACATCATTGAGTGCTTCAAAAGCCATTCCGCCACCAAGGGAACCGTCGCCTATGAAAGCAATAACATTAAAATCATCGTTGGCAATATCTCGTGCACGTGCCATACCAAGAGCGGCAGAAATTGAAGTACTAGCATGGCCTGTATTAAACGAGTCATATTCACTTTCAGATGTCTTTGGAAACCCAGAAAGACCACCAAGTTTTCTTAAATTATCAAACTCATCAAAACGCCCTGAAAGCATTTTGTGAACATAACTTTGATGACCGACATCGAAAACAATCTTATCTTTTGGAAAGTCAAAAACTTTATGCAGGGCAACTGTAAGTTCAACAACACCAAGATTAGAGGCAAGATGTCCACCATTTTGAAGCACTTTTTCAATGATATGGTTCCTGAGTTGTGAACAAAAAAGTTTACCTTCCTCATCTTTAAGATTTTTTATGTAATTTTTATTGAGTTTAGAGCGAAAATCATCCATAAGGATTGTCCTTTATGTACTTTAAATTATAGTTTATCAATTAAATAAAAAAGTAAGCATATCGTTTAAAAATTCTGAATGTTTGTATTTATTTATTATTTCTTTTGCCGCCAAATAATGTTCATTCAAAAGTTCTCTTGCTTTTTCTTTGCCAAGAAAATTTATAAAATTGGGAGAATCATTAAATTCGGAAGCATCTTCGTCTATATCCTCAAAATCATCTCTAATCTGGAAAGCGAGACCAAGATGATACGAAAACTCTTCCATTGATTTGAGTTCATCTTCCGTACACGATGCCAAAACAGCACCAGACATTATAGAAGCCTTTATAAGAGCCATAGTTTTAAGTTCGATTAGTTTAATAAGGGCGGAAATATCGCAGGATTTTTCTTCAGACAACTTAATATCTATAACCTGACCGTCTATCATTCCTCTTGCTCCTGAAGATTTACTTATAATCTTCATAGCATCGATTGTTTTTTTATCCTCACAAGAACTAGCCATCAGTTCATATGCCCCGTTTAGAAGAGCATCTCCGCACAAAACGCCAAACGCTTCACCGTATTTTTTGTGGCAACTTGGCATTCCTCTGCGTGTGTCAGAATTGTCCATAGACGGAAGATCATCGTGAACCAAAGAATAGGCATGTATCATTTCAATTGCTGCCGCAAACGGCATTGCAACTTCTTCACTGCCGCCAAACATTGAGCAAACCTGTGTACACAGTATAGAACGAAGCCTTTTTCCGCCATTGAGCACACTGTATTTCATAGACTCTAAAAGCACCGGTGAAACTTGTTTATACTCATTTTCGAGATGGTTGCTAATATAATTATCAATTTTTGTTATCTTGTTTGAATATTCTGTCTTAAAATTCATCCTGATTCTCCGTTATGATATCTGCTTCGATATCACTTTCTTCAAAATTTTCAGTGTTAATAATCTTTATTCTTTGCTCTGCTTTTTCAAGACGCATCCTACATTCATTATAAAGTTCAACGCCCTTTTGATACATATCAACACTCTCTTCAAGCCCAATACTACCCTGCTCGAGCAAATCAACAGTTTCTTCAAGCATTGCCAGAACTTCTTCAAAACTTTTATTTGTCATAATTTATCCTCCTGATAACACATTCGGCACTGCCGCCATCAAATTTCAACACAAAATCCTGCCCATGTGATATATTAGAAAAATCTATTTGACTTCCATCAGGCAAAAGCGGTATAGTGTAGCCTCTTTTAAGGACCGCTAAAGGATTAAGATTATCAAGAGCGGTAATCAACTGAACAGTTTTAGATTCTGATTTGTCAAATTTGTTTTTTATAAGTTCTATGCAAGATTTTAATGAAGACCCTGTACGTATGCGATATTTATCAAAAACATTTATAAGTGCATTATATGTCCTTTTAAAATTGCTTTTTTCTAAAATCGTAGTATATTGTGCAACAATGCTATCCAAGCACTTATAAAGTTCGCTTCGCTTTTTAGATATATAGTTTAAAAGTTCGTCGATGGACGGAACGCATATTTCGGCGGCTGCGGAAGGTGTAGGTGCTCTCTTATCCGATACAAAATCACTTATTGTATAATCAGTTTCATGACCTATACCCGTTATTATTGGTACATTGCATTCAAAGATAGCCCTTACTGTTTTTTCTTCATTAAACGCCCATAAATCTTCAATACTTCCTCCGCCACGTCCAAGAATTATAACATCACAGGCACAGGTACACGAAAAAAAATCCAGTGCTTTGCATATAGAATCTGATGCACCTATCCCTTGGACTTTCACCGGGTAAACAGTTACTTCGGCAATTGGATAGCGGCGTTTGAGAACATTTAATATATCGCGGATTGCCGCACCTGTTGCAGAAGTTACTACCCCGATCTTTTCAGGGAATAAAGGAATTGGTTTTTTCAACTCAGGAGAAAAAAGACCTTCTTTTTCAAGATTATCCTTTAACTGCTCATAAGCGGCATACAGTTCACCTTTTCCGTCAGGAATCATTGTATCGACATACAACTGATATGTACCGCTTTGTTCATAAACAGAAACTCTTCCAAAAGCAATTACTTTCATTCCGTCTGATGGCTCAAACTTAAGATTATATGTATTTTGTTTGAACATAACTGCTTTAAGTGTAGACGATTCGTCTTTTAAAGTAATATACATATGTCCTGAATAATGGCGTTTGAAATTTGAAATTTCACCTTTTATCCAGATGTCAGACAATTGCTTGTTTTGCTCTATGTAGCGTCTGATATAATTATTTAACTGTGATACAGATACTACAGGCATATTTTTCCTCCATTAGAGCATTGATGCAAGAACACCGTTTATGAAAGAGGGTGAATCGTCATCGCTGAATTTTTTTGCCAGTTCAACGGCTTCATTAATCGAAACCTGATAAGGAATGTCGTCCATATAGAGTATTTCAGTCATTGCAAGTCTTAAAATTGAAAGATTAACTTTTGAAAGACGTTCAATCGTCCAATCTTTCAAGTGTTTGGAAATTTTATCATCGATTACATCAATATTATCATAACAAGCAAGTGTTACTTTTTTAAAATACTCCGCATCATTACTTGTATTAAGTTTACTTTCAGCATAGTTTACAGTAAAATTTATTATGTCAACCGGCTCTTCGGTTGAATGAAATGGAATTTCAAAAATAGTTTTAAAAGCGACTTCTCTTGCAGATTTTCTGCTCATATTATCCTCCAAATGTAAACACTTATATTATTCTTCAGTATCAGTCTGGATTTGACTGTCTTTTTCCTCAGAGCCAAACTCTACACCGCCAATATGAACATTAACCTTCATTACTGAGAGTCCAGACATTGATTCAACCGCTTTTTTCACTCTTTCCTGCACTTCCCATGCGATTTCAGGAATTTTTATGCCATATTTAACTATGAGATTCATATCAATTACTGTTTCATTATCATTTGTTGAAACTTTAATCCCTTTTGTGAGGTTTTTTTTGCTGAATTTCGAAACTATATCACCTGCAAGTGTACCCATAAGACCTGATACACCTTCAACTTCACCTGCTGCCACTGAAGCGATTGTGGCAACTACTTCATCTGAAATTTTAATGGTACCATTATTTTCGTTTACCTGATTTAAATTTTCCATAATTAACCTCCTGAATTATTACAATAAACTGATAATATAATAATTATATATATTATAACATAATTAA
>JAZQDA010000149.1:0-6113 GCA_045546535.1 Clostridia bacterium
TGGCTACGATCCGACTTGGGGCAACTGCCCCTTGTCTATCTCAAGACCTTGAGCAAAAAATCGGGACTTTGAGATAGGCAAAAAGCCTAAACGATAACTATTATTACAACTGCATGAAAACCGCTGAAACAGGCGATTTTCGACCAAAGAAAGGACATTAAAATGAAGTCAAAAGCATGGAAGGTTTACGGAGTTGAAGGACATAGGCAGAGAATGAGTTTTGGCAATTCTGTACATTGGGATTGGAGCAAAGGCGAGAACACAAGGATTTTTGAAGCCATCAACTGCGACATCACAGGCACAAACGATTACTCAATTGTTCGCATTACAAGGAACACAGAAGAAGAGTGCGAAACAGAATTTTGGGCACAGATTTCTGACGGATACTTTGAGAACGCAAGGGTTGGCAAGGTTGAAGAAATAGCAGAACCCGATAACTGCAACGGTTGCCCATGGAACGATGAAGACCACGGTTGCATGAATGGTGATGACCCTTGCCCCCTTTACATTAACAACGGTTGGGTTTTATAGAAGCAGATTTTAAAGCAAAGAAAAGGAGATACAAAAATGAAAGAAACAAGACCAAACGAAATATTAAAGACCGTCGAGCAGATGATTTGGGATGCAGAAGTGTACAAGGAAGAACACAACAAGCCTATGCGTTACCGCATCGACAAAGTGTATGCAGACCTCGGCATCTTTGATTGGTGGAACGAGTATCTGTCCGTATCCCAACTCAAGCAGATGGAAGCATTTCTCAAGACCGCTATAGCAAGAGGGTTTGAAGGGTATGCAGGTTTCAAGGTAGGAGCAAGCGGTTGTGCAAACGGAATGTGGGCAACTGTCAAAGCAAGCACCGATGGATACCAACCCGATGGGTCATGCCTTTACCACTCATTCTCACCCGATGAGAACTATTGGTCAATAACATTTGATGGTGAAAATTGGTTAGGCGGTTACGAAGAGCATAGCAAACTCAAGGATATTGACGAGTTTATATGGAAGCACAAATGTGAACAGAAAAAAGCAGAAGCACAAGGCAAATTGCTTTTATACAAGGTATCTGCATGGAGAAAGAGTACAGGCGGTTGGACACCCGACATTAGAATAGTTGCTGATAGCGAAGAGAAAGCAAGAGCCAAAGCACTTGAAATGTACGGTGAAGATATACACATCACCTTTATAGGAACAGATTATAACCCTGTCGTAATAGCATAAAGCAAGAAAGGAAAGGTATAAACAATGAAGATTAAAGACATATTTACAGACAAGTTTTATGAAGAGCATGGTGACATTGATGTGTATCAAGATTGTCTTGACATTGACGGCATAGCGTACTGTGGGAACAAACTCACAAAGCAAGGCAAGGTTCATTACAAGCATCTGCTCAATCTCAACTGCAAGATAGGGAAAGCATGGGGATACCCTTGTGTATGGGTGTTGGTCAATGACGAGCAGAACTGTGAGCAATTAGCAGAAGAAGTCATGGAGATGTTCTATGACATGGCAGGATACTGCACCGAAGAAGAGTATGACAAATGGTTTTGTTAAGGAAAGGAGCATGGAGTAATGACTAAACAAACAAAGATAATACTCGCCCTTGACGAAAGGGACGAAGCGATGCAGAGCCTAAAAGATGCCTACGAAGTAAGGTTCGGAGCGTTAAAGGTCAACGAAGCAGGAGAAACCAACAGACACGATATTCTTGAACTTAATGCATGGTATACTCAAGAAGAGAACAAAATCAACAACGACTTCATCAGAGAGATAACAGAGAAAGGAGAATAAACTATAAATGACAACTGCAAGAGTATATACTATCCCTACCCTTTACGGTGATGTGCTGAAACAAGCACACACGCTCGTGGCAGGGCAGACAGGAAGCGGTAAATCGGTATTCTTAAATGGAGTGCTGACAACCGCTTGCAAGAAAGGTGACATAGCCTTTATCCTCATCGACCCGAAGCGAGTTGAATTAGTTGATTACAAGCATCTACCGAACACATTGAGGTATGCGAACACACCAACCGAAGCCGTCAACTGTCTTGACTATGCACTCGGTATCATGGAAGCAAGGTACATCGAGATGGAGAAGCAAGGCGAGAAGCAAAGCAAGGAATGTTCCGTAATAGTGGTCATAGATGAGTTAGCAGACTTGCTCATCTCATCGGAGAGCAAGACCATACAGAAGCAACTGCAAAGACTAACGGCACTTGGGAGAGCGTCTAATGTGCATTGTATAGTCGCAACCCAATGCCCTAATAGGAAAATATTACCTGCCAATATCACGCTGAACTTTTCCGCAAGGGTTGCCCTTCATTGTCAAACTGCAATCGAGAGCAGACAGGTAATCAACGAAAAGGGAGCAGAAGACCTACCGATGTACGGAGAGTGCCTGTATCTGCGACCATCACACAAGGTTGAAAAATTCAAAGTACCGATGACCACAGAAGAAGACAAAGCAGATGCGATAGCATCATGCAAGGAAGCAAATTCAGACCTAACACCAACATTAATCAGAGCGATATTCAGAGCATAGAAAGGGAGCAAACAACCATGAGAAGAACAGAATATGAAGTACCAAAAGTTTTACATTCAACTTACATGGAAACTGCAAGATTATACACCGATGGCAAAGGCTTCTATGTTAGACTAAAAGGACAATATCAGAGCGTTAAGGGTTGGCGGTGTGAAGAGTACATTCCGAAACAGGCATACGAGCAATACATTACAAAAGAAAAATAAGGAGAGCAACAATGGATAGAACTATATCAGCAACAACCTACAATGAATGGCACAATCAACCTATTCTGCACGATGAAGATGAATGGGACGGCAAGTACAAGACCTACGGAGAGATGTGGCTTGGCGAAGGCTACACAATCAAAGATGTAGACATGGGCATGGTGCTTCAACTTCTCACCAACTACGACAACCTTCTCAAAGACAGAGCAGAACACCATGCAGAAATGATGATGGTTGGCATCGAAGATGGTATCGAAGAAGTTGCGATGAGAAACGCTGACAGATACCATGTGAACCTCATCGAAAGACAACGCATTAACGAAGTAATAAAAATGATAAAGGAGTAATAAAATGTGGGAAGCAAGAGCAACATATGAAGATGGCACAGAGATTTGCCAACTGTTTGAGAGCAATCCCTACAAGGGAGAACGTCAAGAACAGTACGAACTTGAAGAATGGTTATTAAGCAAACACGATAACTGCACTTGGTACTCGGTCAATTGGGTATATGAGGATTAAATAAAATCACCGATTTAAGCAAACCAAAACCGCCTTGATAAATATATCAACGGCGGTTTTTTCTTTTGTCTATCGGGCGATTTTGGGGGTCTAATCATCACCATAAATGCGGTGTAATGCCCAAAGCACGAAAGCGGTGAGCAAAACTATGACTATCAAGTCCTTCATTTCACCACCTCAAATTTTGGGGGTCGTAGACACAATGCCGATGCACATTCTCACCACTTTTAATGTTTCGCCACTCATTCCTTGTTCTTTTAGCAAGTCATAGAACTTGAACAAGTCGGCTATCAATTTATCCTTGTCTATCATTCTACTACCTCAAATTCAGCATCAATCACCTTTGGCTCATCAATCAAGTCAAGGTTTGGCATTTTTGCGAGAGCCTTGCGGAGTTCTTCGGGTGACTTTATCTCTCCGAACTTCTGTTCGGTATCAATCAAGCCTTGCGGATTGTCTGTCCAACCGAAGCGGTTCTTCAAATCGAATATCCTACCAACTGTTCCCACCTTGCCATCGACCAACGCACCTTCGGCAGCTAACTCAAGTGCCTGTTTAAATTCTGCTATGAGTTCTCGACAATCAAGGGGCAACCCACTATTGCCCGACAATAATAGGTTCTGTTCGCTTGCCTTGAAGCCAAGGGCAAGGACAAGACCTTGGGGTATCGGTGTGACCCCCTCTTCAATGCACCTATCGAAGTACCAAAACCCTCGTTCCTCAAGCCACTTAATATTTGTCTTATCCAACTTATGAGTTCTGTTATATGCAAGTATTTCTCTTGCTATCCTTGAGTGAGCCACTTGGGGAGCATCGCTTTCCACCTTTATCCCCTTTACCCTTTTCTCCGATTTGAGCGACTTTTTATCATCGCTCGATACATTTATCGTTTGCTTGGGTTTCTTTTCTGTATCAGCCGATTTTTGCCCTTCTTGACCCATTGTAGATGGCTTAACTATCTTCTTCGCCACCTTGTCATACACCGACCCATTGGGTAAGGTCTGAAATCTATCCTCTGCCATTAGTTAACTCTCCCTCTGTCGTATAAGTATGTGTTCATTATTTCTTGGAATTGTTCTTCGCCAAACCCCTCTTCCCTTAACCACCTAACAAAGTCCACCAGGAACTCGTACTTATCTTCTCTTGTCATCTATTACCTCGTATAATGTATTAAGCAATATTGATAAAGGTATACCCACATACCCACTCTCATTTGTGTAGTCCGCAATCTCTTTTTTAAAGCGTTCTATATCCATTTTCGCCATTATTTTTTTCACCCCCATCGCTCCCCTTCAACCATTCGGGAATTGGCATTGAGATAATATCCTCGTAAGGTTTGCCACACCGAATACAACTATTTCTCACACGGAATATAAAATGCCCATCTCTTTTATCGACAAGATTAAATTCCAAATATGCATCGGAGTAAGAGTGCATACCTAATAGGCATTTAAGATTATCCATTCTCCGTCACCTCTGTACCCCATGTAACCACATAAGGTTTGCTCTGCCTTGGGCATATAGAATTTGTGAGCCTGCACAACCCACACGGTAGGCGGTAGCCACAGTATTCCCACCCCCAGTAGTTCACCGTTGATGTATATTCATTCATTCTCCGTCACCTCCGAACCAAAACATTTTCCCTTCCACCATATACTCATAATCATCTGATTCGTGATGCTCACTCCCAAGCCACGATGCCACACCGCCGATAGATGTGTTGTACCTTATACCTATTTTTTCGAGGATTCCCTTGTATATGTAGCAAGACAGTTCTTCATCAGATAATGTTGCAAGATATTCTCTATTTGTCATTCCGTCACCTCTGTATCTCTTTCGTTATGCCCTGCGGTATAGGTATCGAAAGCATTGATATCCCAAACCGTATGTGCTTGTGTTGTTATGCTTGGTGCTATCTCATGTTCGTTGATACCATCGAAATCAAGAACACCATCGAGCAATTGAATTGTTATATCTAAAAAGTCCTGTTCTTTTTCGGATAGCTCCATAAGATACCTATATGAATACAACCTTGCACACACTTCTACTAATGTTTCTCTCTGTTCCTGTGTCATTTCCGCTTTCCTCTCGAACAAAAGTCACTTGACATAACTCCGTCCATATACTTACAATCATACGGGCGAGTTCGGTCATATGGTGCGTAGTATCGGCAATTGGCACAATGTACCACTTCTTCAACCTCGTCCTCATTTGCTTGTTCTTTAAGCCATTGTTGAAGCATTTGTATGCCCTCGTTCACTTTTAGTCTGCTTATGTACTTCATTCTGTTACCCCTTCCATCTTCGCTCCGCAATGGTAGCACCTATTCCAATTATGTCTGCCCTGTTCGTCTTTCTCTACGATTGCACCACACACAGAGCAATGCCAATCACCATCGCCATATTTATCTTCCCATCGTCCGTGTCTAACAGGCTCGGCATCTACCGATGGTCTACTTTTGATTACATCGGTTAATCCAAACGATTCAACTTCTGGGAATAAAGGGTCTTTGGACAACCACGAAATGAGTTCCTGTCTATCAATAAGGTCAGCCATCTTTTCTCTCCTCTCCATCTTTGCAGTAAAAGTCATCTTTACCCCAATGCCATGTGTCTTTTGCAAACTCAAACCTTAACTTCTTACACCGCTTGAGCGAGTGGTCTTGATGAACGCAATCCCTACAAAAGACTACTGCATATCGTTTATTCATCTCTTTTCTCCCCCTTGGAACAGTAATCATCACCTTTTGGTCGGAACATTCCGTCTTCATTTCCGCAAGTATCGTACACTTTATGACATGCTCCTATGTCGTTCCAATACCACACGCAATCCTTGCATCTTACCACCCT
>JAZQDA010000150.1:0-18940 GCA_045546535.1 Clostridia bacterium
GATCATAATGGCGGGTTTTGCTGTTTCAAATGTAAGTCCGCCCTGATAATAAGCAATATACGGTTCTTTTATTGGACCGTCTGCTGAAATTTCAATCGACGAGCCCTGAACAAATGCCCCTGCAGCCATAATAACCTGATGCTCATATCCCGGCATATCCCACGGCATAGGTACAACAAAACTATCTATGGGAGCGCCTTTTTGAATACCCTGACAAAAAGCAATCAATTTATCTTTGTCGTTGAATTTAATACTTGTAATTATATCGCCTCTTTGCGCATTTGAAGCAGGTTTTACTTCATATCCCACCTCTTCAAACATGGCAGAACAAAATATTGCAGATTTTACGGCATTTGCAACAATTTTCGGTGCTAAAAAGAGACCCTGATATAAAGTCCTGTTATTACCAAGGGTTGCACCGCATTCTCTGCCGATACCAGGGCAAGTAAGACGATATGACACCTTTTCTATTGCATCTTTCGTTCCTACAATATATCCCCCGCTTTGAGCAAGACCGCCACCAGGATTTTTAATTAAAGAGCCGACAATAAGGTCAGCACCAACACTGCACGGTTCTTTTTCTTCAACAAATTCACCATAGCAATTATCAACAAGGCAGACTATATCTGATTTGATCGATTTCACAAAACGGAGAATCTCACCAATTTCGTCAACGCTTAAAGTTTCACGCCATTCATACCCTTTTGAACGCTGAATCAAGACACAGGTAACACTTTCATCGATGGCATTTTTCAAAGCATTAAAATCAACTTTTGAATCCAGTAAATTAACTTGTCTGTAGCCAATGCCGAAATCTTTAAGTGAACCTGAAGATTCTCCTCTTATTCCTATGACTTCTTCCAAAGTATCATAAGGTTTTCCTGTAGCAGAAACTAATGTGTCGCCAGGTCTTAAAATGCCGTAAAGACAAGTTGAGATAGCCATGGTTCCATTTACTATGTTATGGCGTACCAAAGCATCTTCTCCGCCGAAAACTTCAGCATATATAAGGTCTAAAGTATCTCTGCCAACATCATCATATCCATACCCTGTAGTTGTTCCAAGGTGTGCTTCACTTACTGCATACTTTTGAAAAGCATTGAGAACTTTTAGTGAATTAACTTGACAAATTTTATCTGCTTTTTCATATGCAGATTTTGCTCTAATTTCGGCTTTTTTACTTAATTTAATGATATCGTCGCCAATACCAAATGTATTTTTCAGATAGTTTTCAATCATATTATTTTCCTTTATATGTTGTATCCAAGTTCAAACGCCTTGAGATTTATATCAAGAAATTTCGGCGGAACGGTTTCTTTAATAACTTCAACCCAAACTTCTTTATCTACACCTGAATTCTTTGCAAAACAACCAATTAAAACAATATTAACAGCCTTAACCGTACCAGCCTCAACTGCAAGTGAAAGTGCATCAAACGCCTCAACATCCGGAACTTTATCATTAATTTTTTCGATAATACCCTCAGGATATTTCATAGCACCTGTTATAACAGGCATTGGGTTCATTTTCTGAGTATTAACAATAAGTTTCCCGCCTTTTTTAAGGTACGGGAGCCATCTGTATGCTTCAAGTTCTTCAAATGCCAGGAGAAAATCTGCTTCTCCCTCGAAAACAAGCGGTGAATATACTTTATCATCATATTTAACATATGTTACAACGCTTCCTCCGCGCTGACTCATACCATGAACTTCTGATACTTTTACATCATACCCTGACTTAATTGCCACATTACCAATAATACGGCTGGCAAGAAGTGTACCCTGTCCGCCTACACCTACAATCATAACTTTACTCATTTGTCTTCACCAACCTTTTTTATAGCACCGAATTTACATACATTCATACAGAGTTTACAGCCGTTGCACTGTGATGAATCGATGGTGATTTTTCCTTCTTTGATTGAAATTGCAGGACACCCGAGACCCATGCACATTTTACAATTTTTACATTTATCCTGGTCAATCTCACAGGGAAGTCCGTAGTTGACATTTTTGAGAAGTGCACAGGGGCGTTGCGAAATTATAACAGAAGGTTCTTTAGACTTCACCTCTTCTTTAACAACTTTTTCAAAGTTTGCAAGATCAAACGGATCTGCAACTACAACTCTTTCAATACCTACAGCATTTGCAAGTTTAACAAGGTCAACATTTTTCGTTTCTTCGCCTTTAATTGTATATCCTGTTGTAGGATTCTGCTGATGTCCTGTCATACCTGTAATTGAGTTGTCAAGTATAATTACAGTTGACACACCTTTGTTATATACAATATCAATAAGACCTGTTATTCCCGAGTGAATAAAAGTCGAGTCACCTATAACCGCTACTACACCCTCGCTGAAATCTTTACCTCTTGCTTTTTCAATTCCGTGAGCCATACCTATACCTGCGCCCATACATACGCAGTAATCAAGCGAACTAAGTGGTGCAAGGGCTCCGAGAGTATAACAACCTATATCACCGCAAACAGTCAGTTTTAGTTTTTTAAGCACATAATACATGCCTCTGTGAGGACAACCAGGGCACATAACAGGAGGTCTTACAGGGATTGTTTCATCTGCACTTACAAATTCAGGTGCATCGATACCTAAAATTGCTTTTTTAATCATCTGAGGATTATATTCGCCAAGTTTTGTAAAAAGTTCTTTACCGCAGACTTTAAGTCCGATACTTAAGCAAAATTCTTCAATAAACGGGTCAAGTTCTTCTATAACATATAACTTGTCAACTTTTGAAGCGAAGTCTTTTATAAGTTTTTCACTCAAAGGATAAGTAATACCAAGTTTAAGAAAACTTGCATCAGGCAGAGCCTCTTTAGCATACTGATAGGATATGCCATTTGTTATTACGCCGATTTTGGTATCGTTAATTTCTATTTTATTAAACGGACAATCGTAAGCGTAATCTGCAATTTTTTCGCATCTTTCTTCAACAAAAATATGTCTTGCCTTAGCCATTGCAGGCATCATAACATATTTTGCAGGATCTTTTTTCATTTCTTTAAGCGTGTACTGTGCTCTGTCGTTTGTTTCTACAAGACTTTGTGAGTGAGCAACCCTTGTAGTAAGACGAAGTATTACAGGTGTGTCAAACTGCTCACTGAGGTCAAAAGCAAGACGTGTAAATTCTTTACACTCTTCACTGTCAGACGGTTCAACAACAGGAATTTTTGATGCTTTTGCATGGTTTCTTGTATCCTGTTCGTTCTGTGAACTGTGAAGACCAGGGTCATCAGCCACAACAACAACAAGTCCGCCGTTTACACCTGTATATGATGCTGTATATAAAGGGTCTGCTGCAACATTTAAACCAACATGTTTCATACAGGTCATACTTCTTGCACCTGCAAAACTTGCACCTATTGCAACTTCAGTTGCAACTTTTTCGTTACATGCCCATTCTGAATATATTTCGTCATATTTTTTTGATACAACTTCTGTAACTTCTGTACTGGGTGTGCCAGGGTATGATGAAACAACTGTAACACCTGCTTCATATGCACCACGGGCAACCGCCTCATTTCCAAGCATTAGTTTTTTCATTGGTATTACCTTCCTTGATAAATTAATTACTTCTTATGTTAACACAAATTAGTTTTAAAATAAAGTGTTTTTGGAAAATTCAGTTATAAGTTTTATACAAGACTCTATATCTTCAATATTTGCAGTTTCCACAGGTGTATGAATGTATCTTACCGGAAGAGAAACAGCACCTGTTATTGCACCGTTTTTAACCGTTTGCATGGCTCCTGCATCTGTTCCTCCAAATGTAAGTATTTCAAACTGATATTTTATCGAATTCTCCTTTGCGCATTTTTCGAGTGCTGAGCGCAGTTCTTTGTTGGTTACAACTGATTTATCCATTATTTTTATTGCTGCGCCAAAGCCCTGTTTTACATTAGAAACATTGCATGACGGTGTATCGCCTGTGTCTGTAACATCAACGGCAATTGCAATATCAGGTTCTATAGTATATGTTGCTGTTTTTGCTCCGCGAAGCCCTATTTCTTCCTGTGAGGAAAAAACAAAATACAAATCGTATGGACTTTTTTCAATGTTTTTTATCGACTCAATTAAAATATACACGCCGCTGCGGTTATCAAGTGATTTTGAAACAACTGTGTTTTCTCTTAAAACAAAATCACCCACAAAAGATGCAGTATCACCCGGATTAACAAACTTCAGAGTTTCTTCTCTGGATTCAGCGCCTATATCTATATACATAGTTGAAACTTTAAGGTCTTTTTTTACATCTGCTTTTTCTTCGTAGCAAACCGTTCCGACTGTGCCGTTTTCAAACTTTACTTTCTGATAAAGTGCAGCATACAAATTAACACCGCCGACAGGTGCAAAACGGACAAAGCCATTATCATCGATATAGTTTGCCATAACACCTATTTCATCGGTATGTGCTGAAAACATAAGTTTTTTACCGTTACCTTTTTTATGTGCTACAAGATTGCCTAAGGCATCTGAAAAAATTTCATCAACAAAAGGTTTTATTTCATCAACAATGAGTTCATATAAATTATTTTCACTGCCAGAAACAGCAGTTGTTTGTGTGAGTTTTTTTAAAAGTTCCATACACGTCTCTCCTATTAATCAAAGAGTTTTTGCAAAAGTATGAATGTTTTCAAGTGTCTTTTCAACAAGTTTTTTCATACTTTCATAATCTTGCATATCAGCAACACAAACCGGTGAATGAATATATCTGCAAGGCAGCGATACCGAACAAACTCTCGCTCCAGACGCGCCTGTCTGGATTTGTCTTGAATCATTACCGCCATTTGATGTGAGTTTGTACTGAAATGTTATATTTTCATTATTTGCCGTATCTATAATAAAATTTTTAAGTTTTTTATCCTGGTATGCTCCCATGTCCATATTTGTTATAACAGGACCGCCTCCAAGAGTTGTTCCATACATATGAGGAGGCGAAAATGCGGTATCAGAAGCAGTTGTAGCCTCTAAAATTATTGCGATATCAGGGTCAATGCGTCTTGAGAGCACAGATGCACCTCTTAAGCCTGTCTCTTCCTGAACGGTAAAACAAAAGAATATATCTTCTGCATACTCTTTCTTTACAAGGTCTAAAATTATAGCACACCCTGCTCTGTCATCTATTGCTTTGGCTTTGAATTTAGTGTTATATAGTTCAGTAAATTGAGAATCAAAGGATATATAATCACCTTTTTCGACCATACGGAGTGCTTCATCTTTTGATTTTGCACCAATATCAATATACATATCCGCACATTTTATAACATTTTTTCTCTCATCTTCTGTTTGCAAATGGACTGCTTTTATTCCTATTATACCTTTTATTTTGTTTTCTCCCACCTTAACTCTTTGCGCAAGTAAAATTCTGTCGTCAATTCCGCCGACATGAGAGAACTTAAGATATCCGTCATCGGTTATATCATTAACAATTAGTCCTACTTCGTCCATATGAGCAAAAACAGCAACTTTTTGCCCTGATGGATTATTGCCTTTTTTGAAAAGAATAACATTTCCTATAGTATCGGTCTCACATGTTGTTACAAAATCACGAACTTTATCAATTATGAATTTTCTGATATTACTTTCATTTCCGGAGACTGCGTCTATATTTGTTAATGTTTTTAGCATAATACATCCTCCGTATTCTCAAATGATTTTAAAAACGCAGAAAGGGCATTACTCAAACTTTCACAGTCTGAAAGACACAGTGTTTCAACAGGCGTGTGCATATATTTGAGTGGTATCGATGCAAGAAGTGTGGGTATTCCTTCCCGTGAAGTTTGAATAGACCATGCATCTGTTCCGGTATTGCCACCCTCAACTTCAATTTCAAACGCAATTTCATTTTCACAAAGTACCTTTTTGAATTTTTTAACAAGTCCAGAGTGAATATTGGGACCGACGCAAACTGCAGGACCTGAGCCGCAATCAAATGAACCTTTGCTTTCGTCAGGCGTTTTAGCATGGGTTACATCTAAAGCAATTGCAAAATCAGGATTAACATAGTGCGCAGCAGTAAGTGAACCTCTTAATCCAACCTCCTCCTGAACACATGCACAGAAATAAAGGTCGAAATTAAGATTTTCATTTTTCAGTTTTTCAAGACAGTCCAAAACTGTTGCAACACATGCCCTGTCGTCCATACATTTTGATGCCAGAAAACCATTTGAAAGTTCAGACACGTCACCCATAAAAGTTACAGGAGCACCTATACCTATATTCTCATCTGCTTCCGCTTTTGTCATGCCGACATCAATATATAATTTATCAAATCCAACAACTTTTGTATATTCATCACTTGTCATCATATGTGGCGGTTTCGCACCGATTACGCCTATATAGTCATCTTTACCGTGAACTTTCACAGAAAGTGCGGGTAAAATTCTTGGGTCTATACCGCCTACAGGCTTGACAAGTAAAAAACCATTATCATCTATGCCGGAAACAAGCATACCAATCTCATCAATATGCGCTTCAATCATCACTTTTGATTGAGAATTTTTTCCTTTTTTCAACGCTATGACATTACCGAGATTATCAATCTCAATACTGTCTGTAATTTGTGCTAATTCTGTTTTTAAATATTCACTGATACTATGTTCAAAGCCTGAAATTCCGCTTAAGGACGTCAGTTTTTCAATGTGCTTACAAATACTCATATTTACTCCCGAATTATATATTGTTTACTATTTCCTTGAAATGTTTTCCTCTCTCTTCAAAGTTTTTATACATATCAAAACTTGCACACGCAGGTGATAAAATAACAGAAGATTTATGTGACTCATCAACCAGACCTTTTGCAAAAGAAAAAGCAAGTTTTACTGCGTGTTCCATATTATCTGCAATCATTACGGGCACTTTTCTTTTTTGAGTCGGACAAGACTCAACATCGTCCTTGATTCGCATGGCAGTTTCGCCGATTAAAACTAAGACGCTTACTCTCTGACAAATTTTTTCGGCAAGTTTATCAAAGGGAAGTTTCTTATCATATCCGCCTGCAATCAAAACTATTCGTCCAGGAGGCTGTGCTTCAAGTCCTGCTATGGTACGAGTTGGTGACGATCCTATCGAATCATTGAAAAAAGAAACACCATCAAGTTGTCTTACGAATTCCATTCGGTGTTCAACACCTGAAAATTCACGAGCAACTTTAACTATTGTATCATCTCTTACTAAAGGTGAAACAGCGCAAATTGCAGCCATATAGTTTTCTATATTATGGGTTCCTTTGATTTTAATATCACTTGTTTCTAAAAGTTTTCTGCCTTTGTACCATATTGCACCATCTTTGAGATAGGCACCGTTTGTTTCTTTATTTCTGCTAAACATATCACATGTATATTGATAATTATCTCTAAGAGAGTTTGTTATTTCATTATCAGCATTGAGTACAAGTCTTGAGTTTTGACTGTGAAAATTAAAAATATTTGTTTTAGCCTGTACATATTCTTCCATGTCTTTGTGATAATCAAGGTGATTTGGTGAAAGATTTGTAATTACCGATATGTGGGGAGAAACCGAAAGGGTCTGAAGTTGAAAACTTGAAAGTTCAAGTACAACCATGTCGTCAGAAGAAATCTCATCAAGTTTAGAAAGGAGTGGTGTTCCTATATTTCCGCCTACGTGAACAGTATATCCGTCGGTTTTAAGCATTTCATATACCAAAGATGTTGTTGTGGTTTTTCCGTCGCTTCCCGTTATTCCTATCATCGTACAAGGACACATCGACATAAAAAGTTCCATTTCACTCGTAACTGTAACTCCGTCCTTTATTGCATTTTGAATCTCAGGAGTCAACACTCTGATTCCGGGAGATTTAAGTACAATATCATAGTCAGAGAGTCCATCAAGATAGTTTTCGCCAAGTTTTAAATTAACACAGTTCGATTCTAATTGATTTAAAATTTTCTTATCAAAAGCACTTTTCTCTCTTTTATCGCACCCTGTTACAACAGCCCCGAGTTTTTTAAGAAACTCAATAGCAGGAATATTACTGATACCAAGCCCCAGAACTGCCACTTTTTTATCCTTTACAGTCGCTTTAAAAAGTTCATAATTTGTATTAAGCACGAAAACACCTTCCGTCTGTCATATAGGTCAATTAATATATAAAAGCCAAACAAAACTGTTTGGCTTAAATTTCTAAGCATACCCCACTGTGCCGTTACTAAGGATATATTTTTAACCTGCTATGCAGGTGGACTCCGCCTGACTGCTTAAATGTTCCCTTGTCTGTGCATGGTCTACAGCCACAGTCAGAGATAGGATTCCTTTCTAAAACTATCGGTTAAAATATAATCCGTTTTTACGCACACCGCAGGGCACATACGTTAAAACCAAGCGATGAAATCAATCAAGAATATCAAACTCTTCACCGCATCTGTCTTTGAACATTTCAAAAGCCGCATCAAGTTCTGTTTCGTCTTCTATGAAAACAAAAACATCTTCACCGGAACTTGTAGTCTCAAGTCTCATAATAAACACTTCGGACTCTTCGTCCTGCTCTCCTTCGGGAGTTGCAAGTGCAGCATATTTATTATTTGAAAGTTCGAAAGAATCTACAATTTCAAGTTCAATTGGCTGTTTGTTTTCATCGTAGAAAGTAAGTATGTTATTTTGTTCCATTTTTTAGTCTCCTTTATGTCTTGCCAGATTTGTGTCGATATATGTCTGAAGTATGATTTCCGCCGCAACAGTATCAATTACAGCCTTTCTCGACTTACCTCTGGTATTGGTAGAATTGAGAAAATGCGTAGCCTCTACAGTTGTCAGACGTTCATCCTGAAATACAATTTCAACTTCAGGACATTTTTGAGAAATATCCTGAGCAAAAGATTTTGTAACTTCTGCTCTCGGTCCATAAGTCCCGTTGAGATTTTTAGGCATTCCGATAACAACCTTTGTAACGCAGTGTTCTTTAATAATGTCTGATACAGAATCAAGAAGTTTCGGATACACCTTATTGGGTAAAGTTTTCAATCCCTGAGCAGTAATACCAAGAAGATCGGTAAGAGCAATACCAACTCTTGAATCACCGTAATCGATACCCATAATTCTCATTTGTGCCACCTCTAAAGTATATAAACATTAAATATATATTAACATAATAAGCCCAATATTTCAACATTTATATTAAACATTTTTTAAAAAATATTACCAATATTAAAAAGACTCCCTGCTTTCAGGCGTTCATTTATGTCATCAAATCTGAATGAAGTGTAATATAACTTATTTGCATCATTGGTTTTAACAGAAAATTCCATATCAACCATAGCGTCTTCATATTCAGCAAAGGAATTATGATTTTTAAAAACAAAAATTTTTGTCTTGTTTTTGTTCCAAATGTTTTTGATTTTTTCAACTTTCTCAGCGCTTATTACGCCTGATTTTGCATTATTTCTTACGTCTCTTATCTCCGACTCCATATCGGCGCAAAATTGTTTTACTGTAATTGCATCACTTACCGAAACAAACACAAGAAAAATAACAATAAAAATAATCACACAAAATGTACGCATAATCAAATCTCTTTCATAACACAATATACTTCATTTTTTGAATTTACGGAAAGAATAAAAATGTCTTCAACATCTTTATTTCCTATAAAATTTTCCAGGTCTTTACTGTCAAACGGCGAAAATTCAAGGACATTTTTTTGAACTTTTCCATCACTTACCAAAACATATCCTGTTTCATTCTCGTTATCACAGGTGACAACGGAAATTTTTCCGTTTGTTTCAAGGAGCGCATGTTTTACTGATGATATATCAAAAACATTGAGCATTCTTAATTCTTCAGTTAAATCAGATATACTGTATCTTGCTTTCTTCATTTCTTTTTGGTTAATATTCCCGTCGTAAACAATATAGGTTGGTCTTCCTGTAACCAAAAGCCGAACATTTGGCACTTTCATACATAGATACGAAAGAAATGTTTCGGCAAAAACCAGAGTAAAAATCGGCACTATCCCATATAAAAGCGGTATACCTGTTTCACTCATTGGCACAGTGGCAAGGTCAGATATCATAATTGCTACCACAAGTTCTGACGGCTGAAGTTCTCCCACCTGTCTTTTTCCCATAATCCTTAATGAAAAAACCACAAGCGAATATAGGATTAGTGTTCTCGTAAGTGAGATTAACAACATTACCACCTCTTTGATTTTTTTAACTTTATTTATATTATGACTTTACATATTTAAAATTATGTGTTAAAATAACTATGATCAAATTTACGAGGTGATTTTTAAATGGCAAAAAAGAAAGAACAAACCGCCCTTATATACAACGGCAGGCCTCTTGTAAAACGCGGTGAAGAAATCATTTACGGTGATATAAATGATAAATACTATATTCACATAAGAATACTTGACACCGAAAAAGAAAAAGACCTTGAACTTGCAACTGAAGTTGTTGTATCACTTATGGAAGGCGTAAAAGTTGTAAAGAAAGCGGAGAGAGAAGGAGTATACAGAGCACTTGATATCGGTGCTTTCTGGCTTGAAGAAGCGCTTGGAAATAATTAAGATTGTTAAATTTTTAGCGAGGTTTTACACCTCGCTTATTTAATTAAAAATATTGCACACGGAGTAAAGACTATGGATAACAATATAAACTTAACTATGCTGACAGATTTTTATGAACTCACAATGTCAAACGGTTATTTTGAACACGGTATGAAAGATCAGATTGCATGTTTTGATATGTTTTTCAGAAAAGTTCCGGACAATGGCGGTTTTGCTATTATGATGGGGCTTGAACAACTTATTGAATACATCAAAAACTTAAAATTCAAGAAGAAAGATATTGAATATCTCAGAAACAAAAATATATTCAGTGAAAAGTTTCTTGAATATCTTGAGAATTTCGAGTTCACTTCAGACGTTTGGGCAATTGAAGAAGGTACCCCTATTTTCCCTCACGAACCGATAATAAAAGTTATAGGACCTGCAATCGAAGTACAGTTTATTGAAACAATGGTTCTTCTTACTATTAATCATCAAAGTCTTATCGGAACAAAAACAAACCGAATTGTCCGCGCTGCTGAGGGAAGAGCAGTTATGGAATTCGGTTCAAGACGTGCACAAGGACCTCACGGTGCAATAAACGGTGCAAGAGCAGCATATATAGCAGGATGTGTGGGGACCGCATGTACTATTTCAGACATAATGTATAAAACTCCCGCACTTGGCACTATGGCACACAGTTGGATTCAAATGTTTCCTACAGAATATGAAGCATTTTTGGCATATGCAAAAACTTACCCCGAAAATTGTACACTTTTAATTGACACTTATAATGTATTGAATTCAGGTCTTCCAAACGCAATTAAAGTCTTCAAAGAATATCTAATGCCAAACGGATATTTCAAGGGCGGAGTAAGAATAGACAGCGGTGATATAACATATCTGACAAAAAAGGTAAGAAAAATTCTTGATGCAGAAGGTCTTGAACACATAAAAATAGTTGTAAGCAATTCACTTGATGAATATATTATCCGTGACCTATTAACACAAGGTGCTCAAATTGACTCATTCGGCGTAGGCGAAAGACTTATCACATCAAAATCTGAGCCTGTATTCGGCGGTGTATATAAACTGGCTTCCGTATTTGAAAACGGAAAAGAAATACCGAAAATAAAACTTTCTGAGAACGTAGAAAAAATCACCACACCATGTAGCAAAAAAGTCGTGAGATTTTACTCTAATGAAAGCGGAAAAGCAATAGCAGATGTATTGATGCTCGAAAATGAAGAAATACCAAACGGCGAAGATTATGAAATCTTTGACCCTAACCACACATGGAAAAGAAAAATTATAAAAGATTACTTTGCAAAAGATTTGCTTGTCAAAATTTTTGATAAAGGCAAATGTATTTACACTTCACCTGATATTGAGAAAATCAGGACATATTGCAAAGAGCAGGTTGATACATTATGGGACGAAGTAAAAAGATTTGAAAATCCACATGATTATTATGTAGATCTTTCTCCAAGACTCTGGAAAATTAAAAATGATCTTTTAAATGAGCATAAATAAATGAAACGGAGGTTATTTCGATGAAATTACTCAGTTTTAAGGGCGGAACACACCCTAACGACAATAAAAAATTAACAGAAAACATTCCAATCAAAGAAATGAAGACATCTAAATACATGGTTTATCCTATGTCACAACATATAGGTGTCCCTTGTACTCCTTGTGTTTCTGTCGGTGACAGGGTTTTAATCGGTCAGATTATAGGCGACAGCGATGCATTTGTTTCAGCAAAAATACATTCAACCGTTTCGGGAAAAGTAAGTGCTATTGAAAAAAGACTTCATCCAAACGGAACAAAAGTGATGAGTGTTGTTGTTGAAAACGATTTTCTTGATGAAACTGTAGATTCAATTAAGGATTATGATGACATTTCCGTTCTCAGCGTCGAAGAAAAAATCAAACTCATAAAAGAGGCTGGTATTGTTGGTCTTGGCGGAGCAACATTTCCTACTCACATTAAACTGAGTCCCCCACCAGACAAAAAAATCGACTGTTTTATTGTAAACGGTGCAGAATGCGAACCATACCTTACTTCTGACTATAGAGTTATGCTTGAAAATCCCGAAACTGTAGTTAAAGGTATTCTTTTGATAATGGAAATACTTGGTGTATCAAAAGCGTATATAGGCATTGAAAACAACAAACCTCAGGCAATAAAAATTATGAAGGAACACACAAAAGACTTTAAAAGCATTAAAGTGTGTCCTCTCAAAACTAAATATCCTCAAGGCAGTGAAAAACATCTAATAAAAGCGATAACAGGCAAAGAAGTTCCAAGCGGAAAACTTCCCGCTGATGTAGGTGCTGTTGTAGACAATATCGATACCTGTACAGCAGTGTACCACGCAATAAAAAACAGACAGCCTATCTTATCAAGAATTGTTACTGTATCGGGTCTTGCAGTTGAGAATCCGTCAAACTTCAAAGTGAGAATCGGAACATCATTCAAAGATATATTTGACGAGGCTGGACTCAACTCTGAAAAAACAGTTAAAATTCTTATGGGCGGTCCTATGATGGGTATTGCTCAAAGTTCTCTTGATGTTCCTGTAATAAAAGGTACTTCGGCACTTCTTGCCTTAACCGCTCAGGAGGCAGATTTCACAAGTGAAGTTAATTGTACAAGATGCGGAAAATGCGTTGAAAAATGCCCTATGGGTCTTATGCCTCTTGAACTCAACAATTACGCTAAAATTGGTGACCTTGAAAAATGCATCAAATATGACATAATGGACTGTGTTGAATGCGGTGTGTGTTCATTCACATGTCCTTCATCTAACCGAATTACACAAAGAATAAAACTTGCCAAAAAGCAAATTGCGGCAAATCGTAAGAAATGAGGTACTAATGATGAATAATTTAACACTATCGCACACTCCTCATATACACGGAACAAACCGCATCTCCAAAATAATGCGTGATGTGATCATTGCACTTCTTCCTGCAGTAATAGCCGGTGTGTACTTTTTTGGTTTGAATGCAATTGTAACCGTTGTATCATCTGCAGCATTCTGCGTTATTTTTGAATATCTGTGGAACAAATTAACAAAAAAAGAAAACACAATTACAGATTTAAGTGCCATAGTTACAGGTATTATACTTGCACTGAGTCTTCCTCCGTCAACACCGCTATGGATGTTTATGATCGGTGATGCTTTTGCAATAATTGTTGTAAAATGTTTTTATGGTGGACTTGGGCAGAACTTTGTCAACCCTGCACTTGCAGCGAGAGCATTTTTACTTGCATGTTGGCCTGTCGCTCTCACAACATTTTCGCAGCCCAATGACCCATTAAAACTTTTTGGAAAAAACATTAACGCCATTTCAGGTGCAACCCCGCTGACTGTTATCAAAGTTAGCGGTGCTGAGCCCGACATTTTCAACCTCTTTTTCGGATATGTTTCGGGAAGTATCGGTGAAGTATCAGCACTCTTTTTGATTATCGGCGGTATATATCTTATAGCAAGAAAAGTTATAAGTTTTGTTATCCCTGCCACATATATAATCAGCGTTGGTTTGTTTGGTGTTTTATTTACTCAATATGGATTTTTATTTCACATTTTTTCAGGTGCAGTAGTTATGGCAGGATTCTTTATGGCTACCGACTATACAACAAGTCCTGTTACAAAAACCGGACAATTTATATATGCCCTTATAGCAGGTCTTATTACTGCGGTGATAAGAAAATTTGGCGGTTATCCAGAAGGCGTAACATATGCAATACTTATAATGAATATCGTTACTCCGCTTATCGATAAACATATTAAGCCTAAAAAATTTGGTAAGGCGGTGAAATCAAATGGGTAAAGAAAACCGAATTTATATTATAAAACTTGCCTTGATACTTTTTACTATTACTTTTATTGCAACTCTTCTTCTCACCCTTTGTAACTACCTGACCAAAGACAAAATTGCCGAGATAAATCTTGAAAACGCTGAAAAAGCAAAACAGGAAGTTATAGCAGATGCAAGTTTTACTGAGATTAATTTAGATGATGAATTTATCAAAAGATTAAACTCTCAATATGGCTTCAAAAGTGCTTTTACAGCAGAAAAAGACGGAAAGCACATAGGCTACTGTATAAATCTTGCACCGCAGGGCTTTGGTGGTCCTATTGATATGATTGTCGGTCTTGACCTTGATATGAATTTTACAGGAATTAAAATAATTTCAATGACAGAAACTCCAGGTCTCGGTGCTAAAGCACAAGAAAAGGCTTTTTACGGACAGTTTGCTGACGGAAAAACAGGTCAACTCAGTGTTGTTAAAAACTTACCCTCTCCATCAGAGTCAGAAATACAGGCAATAACAGGCGCAACAATCAGTTCACAAGCCGTTACTGATGGTGCTAACAATGCAGTAAAAATTGTCAAACTCATTCAGAAGGAGGCTGAATAAAAATGAAAGAAAATTCAAATTCAAAGATTCTTCTGACTGGTATTATTACAGAAAATCCAACATTTATTCAGCTTCTCGGTATGTGCCCTACCCTTGCAGTTACTACATCTCTCGTTAACGCAATCGGTATGGGACTGTCAGCAACATTTGTGCTTGTATTTTCAAATCTTGTTATTTCTTTAATCAGAAAATTTATTCCAAGTCAAATAAGAATAGCATCGTATATTGTTGTTATCGCAGCATTTGTAAGTGTTATTGAAATGCTTTTAAAAGCATTTCTTCCAGCCATTTCAGACGCACTTGGTTTGTTTATACCTCTTATTACGGTAAACTGCATTATACTTGCGAGAGCCGAAAGTTTTGCTTCTAAAAACAAACCTGTTCCCTCAATGTTTGACGGTCTTGGTATGGGGCTTGGTTTTACACTTGGCTTAAGCATTTTAGGTACAGTAAGAGAAATCCTCGGTGCAGGTACAATTCTTGGATATTCACTTTTCGGAAGTCAGTTCCAACCTGCGCTTATATTTATTCTCCCGCCCGGAGCCTTCCTTGCACTCGGTATTATACTTGCTGTTTATAATATTATTAAAGACAGAAAGGGGGCTGCTAAATAATGAGTTATTTAAAAGAATTTTTATCTTTAGCAGTCCTTGGTGTTCTTATTGAAAACTTTGTTTTAGTTAAGTTCTAGGGAATATGTCCTTTTCTTGGTGTTTCCAAGAAAACCGACACTGCTCTCGGAATGGGTGTTGCTGTAACTTTTGTTATGGTTCTTGCATCGCTTCTCACATGGCTTGTAGAACACTACATTCTCGTACCGCTAAATGTTGAATATCTGCAGACCATAAGTTTCATTCTTCTCATAGCAGCGCTGGTTCAGTTTGTTGAAATGGTTGTCGCAAAACTTGTTCCGTCTCTTTACAGTGCACTCGGTATTTATTTACCCCTTATCACAACAAACTGTGCAGTTTTGGGTGTTACACTTATAAATGTACAGAGAGATTACACACTTTTTCAAACTTTAAGTTACTCATTCTGGTGCGCTATGGGTTTTACACTTGCCATTGTACTTTTTGCAGGTGTGAGAGAAAGACTTGAAACTGCATCTGTCCCCAAATATCTCAAAGGATTTCCTATTGCACTTGTAACTGCAGGTTTAATAGCAATTGCCTTTTTGGGATTTCAGGGATTATCATTTTAAAAGGAGGAACGCACTATGTTTGAACAAATTTTATATCCCGCAATTATAATCGGGGCAATCGGTCTGTTCTTTGGCTGCGTTCTTGCTTTCTCTTCAATTGTTTTCAAAGTTGAAAAAGACGAAAGAATAGATATTATATCTGAAATATTACCTGGTGCAAACTGCGGTGGTTGCGGATTTGCAGGGTGCTCCGCTTTTGCAAAAGCCTTGGTTGAAGATGGCGTACCAATAAACGCATGTAACCTCATGACAAGCGAAAAAGCAGCACAGATTGGTGAAATTCTCGGTGTTGAGGTCTGTGAACTCGAAAGAAAAGTTGCTTTTGTCCGTTGCAACGGTGATTGCACAAAATGTAGCGACAAATGTGAAATATTTGGTATTGACGACTGTGTAACTGCAGCGGCTCTTGGAACAGGTCCGAAAAACTGCGAATATGGTTGTATGGGACTTGGTAGTTGTGTAAAAGTTTGCGATACAAACGGAATTTCTATAGTTAATGGCATAGCCGTAATTGATGATTCGCTTTGTATCGGATGTGGAAATTGCATCAAAGTTTGTCCTAAAAATATAATTCAGTTTGTACCCAAGAAAAGAACTGCAGTTGTTAAATGCGTTTCCAAAGACAAAGGTGTAGTCGTTAAAAATTACTGCGAAGCAGGTTGTATCGGTTGCAAGATATGCGAAAAGAAATGTCCTAAAGAGGCAATCTTAGTCAAAGACAATCTCGCAGTTATTGATTATAACAAATGTGTTGGTTGCGGAATATGTGCCAAAGAATGTCCCAAGGGCGTAATTCAGATTATAAAATAAATTCACACATAAAAAATATCAGTACCTGAAAATCAGGTACTGATATTTTTTATGTGTGAATTTTCTCTGGCATAATAAAATAAATACTGCTGTGCAACTCCTGCGTTTGCACCAAAATTATTTTTAGCAAACTCCGTAATTTGTTTATGTGTAGCACTGTCATCAAGATACAGATTCTTAACAGTTCTGTCTACCCACACATCAATGGGACACGCCTCTTTTTTTCCGCAAGAAAAGAGAAGAACACAATCTGCAACTTTTGGCCCTACACCTTTAATCTTCATTAATTCTTTTTTTGCTTCTTCATACGGCATATTAATAAGATTATCAAGATTTACTTCGCCGGAATTAATTTTATCGACCGCATCAATTACATAATCTGCTCTGTATCCTGCTTTAAGAGGTTCTAAGGTTTCTAAAGTCGCTGTTTTAAGCGATTCAAGTGCAGGGAAAGTGTAATACTCCTTATTTTCAAAAACAATTCTCTCTCCATAAAGTTCGGATAACTTAGATATAATTTTCTTTATTCTAGGTATGGTATTCTGAGTTGAAAGTATAAACGATATCAGACATTCAAAAATTTCCTGATTTAAAATTCTTATCCCCCAACCAAATTCCATTGCTTTACTTACATGGATATCATTTGAAAAACCATTTTTAATTTCGGTATAATCGCAATCTAAATCAAGATAAGTTTTCCAGTACGTTTCAAACTCTTTTAAAGTTATGTTTTTAATAGTGAAAGTATCATCAGAAGCAGAAATATTGACCACTTTAGAGAATGCAACGCCTGTATAACTATTATCAGTTTCTTTTTCCCATCTGAAACACTGTCCACACATAAAGGTATGTTCAGGATTAAAGTCTGTTACTTCGCTTATAATAACGCTGTTATTTTTTTCAATGTATTTCATAATATTTCACCAAATATAAAATAATGTTTTATCTAACAAACTGAAGTTATTAAGGCTGTATAATCTAGGTTCAAATTTTTTAGGCAATATAAAAACGGAAAATTCACTTGATATTTTTATTGTTTCTCAAATCTGTATTTCTGCTCAGCATCGGGATATTTATCACGATCAACCTCTTGTAAAAACATATCAAGAGGTCTTATCCACAAAGATTCTTCTCCATACATCTGTCTGTATACTACGTAAGTTTCACCTGTTTCAGAATGCTTTGCAACATCTTCTACGCGATACAAATTACCCTTAAAATGTTTATAAACAGCACCTATCTCTAATTTCCTCATAATCACTTAACCTCTATTTGTACTGCTTTCATTGCATCAAGTGCTGTGTTATGACTTTCCACACTGACTCCTGCACAGCATTTACTGTCTACTGATATTTTTACCTCAGGGAATGTTGCCTTTAATATCATAGCATTTGAGATTACGCAAATATCCGTACATAATCCGCATAACTCAATTTTCTCAATTTCTTCGTCATAATTGCAAAGTATTTCGGGAAGTTCAACACTTCCGAATGTGATTTTATCTACAATTTCGTTCACATAGGGCTTTAATTCATTACAAATCTGCCAACCATCAGTATCTTTAATACAATGCTCTACCGGAAGATTTATGCCTTCTAGTGTCTGCATATAGTCGGCAAAATGTGTATCTCTGGTAAATATAACTTTGCCATCGAAGTTTTTAACCTTTTCAACTACATTCGGAACTATCGCCTTAGCAAATTCGCTTCCGAGACTGCCTGTTATAAAATCATTTTGCATATCTACTACAATTAAGTATTTCATCGTTTTTTCCTTCCTACATTCTGTTTTGGAAAAGATCTTGGCAATTGTGTCATAAAATTACAAAACCAAATTAATTATATAATCACTTAACGATTTCATTTAAAATTATAGCACACCACTGAATATAATTCAACCTTTTAAGATTTTAATATGTCTTAACGAATCATAATATAAATTAAATGACATTATTGGCAAAAATTTTGTATATATTTT
>JAZQDA010000151.1:0-14897 GCA_045546535.1 Clostridia bacterium
TTTAACAAAAGGTGTATCGGTAAATGCCATTATCTTTTTTACATAATTTTCTCTAAATATCATATTAAACACCTCCGTGTGCTATTAGTATAGCACCAAGAGTCTTTTTAGTCAATAGTTTTGCGGTTATAACCCGAAAAACTTTTATAAAATTACAAAAGTTGCGGTTTTACCACAAAACCGCCTTAAATTCACAAACACACACAACACCCTATGACCAAAAGTCATAGGGTGTTGTTTTAGTCTAAGGGTTTCATTGTGGGGATGCTCTTTGAGTCTCTCATAGCCTCTCATGGTAGGGCATCAGTTCTCATAACCTTTGCTTATTTCATCAGATTTTGAGACTTCGCATATAGCCGCACCCATTCTCACTCCTGGGACAAAAATTCTCGGAAGTTTGGGGTACTTCTGGGGTAAAATCACTTTTTCCACAACCAATGAAACCAACTAACTTTGATGTAGAGATTATAACACAAAAACTACTGATTTGCAACCCAAAATCAAAAGAAAATGGGACTGCCATCAAAGACAGTCCCGCCATTCAAATTTATGCTGTTTTCTTTTCTGTTAGCATCTTGACAACCGTTTCGTGTGCACCTTCGATGTGGCAATGCCTACAACTAAGGTGATATCCGTGGTAGCAACACAAATTACAAGACTTTTCAAAATTCTTTGTTGCCTGATAAACAGTTGCAGAGTCATATTGTTTTTGGACACCAATGTCCATAAACTTACTCATAATCATTTCTTCCTTTCTTTGAGATTTTAGAAAGAAATAATTCATTGAGATAAGCGATAATCTTAATTGAGATAGTGAAATAGCTATTATTTCTCTTTAATTTAATTTTTAAGCATTTGCTCTGCCAAGATAGATATTGTTTTTGACCTTCTCCAACGCCTTTCGTTTGAGGTCTTCTGAGACATCGGTGTAAATTTCAATGGTTGTTTTGACATCCTTATGCCCCATAAGGCTTTGAATGACCGCCAATGGAATCATATTATCGTTATTGATAGATTCTTCCATCAGACGGGTACAGAAGGAATGTCGCAACTGGTGAGTTGTCATATGCGGTATCAATACAGCATCACGGGATTCCAATTCTGCATTTTCCTTTTCCTTCTCATTATAATCACGAATGATGCGAGCGATTCCGTCATTGACACTGGATAAGGACAGCACAGTGCCGTATCGGTTCGTGAATACCCAATCACTATAACCATCAATGACCGTGTTTGCAGTGCCGTGTTGCTCCTGATATGCCTTTTCAGCCAGCAATGCCTCACGGACTTCTTTCATCATAGGAATGGTTCTGATGCCCGCCTTGGTCTTAGGAGCAGGATGCACACGATAACCACAAGTCCCATCCTCCCACTGGCGATAAATCAGTGTATGTGTGATATAGATGCAGTCGTTCTTGAAATCGCAATTTTTCCATACGAGTCCAGTGCATTCACCGATTCTCATTCCTGTTCCGAGCAAAACGGTCAGGATATTTTTCCATCTGGAATAATCACTGTTACTTCTCATAAAGTCGACAAATGCCATTTGTTGTTCCACAGTGAAGGCATATTTTGTCGTAACCTTTTTAGGTTGCCACTCCTTCATCTGACGAATCTCTTTCATAGCAGGTATGCAAGGGTTTTTACGAATTAGATTGTCAAAGACCGCCTTCTCAAATACGGGGTTGAGAATCGTATGTACAACCTCCATAGAATTTGGTTTCAACCCGTGCTTGGTAATTAGTTCATTGTAGAATCTCTTCATATCAGAATAATTGATATTACCAATCTGCCGTTTGCCGAACCCTTTACGAACATATTTATTATAATTATAAATATATCCTGTTCGAGTCGAATCTGACAAATTCAACTTACCCTTAATGTGCAAGTCAAACCTCTCATTTAAGGTTGCTTTTTGGGAATGTAACGGGGTAATACCATCGTTCAAATCCTGCTGAATTTCCCGTTCCATATCCCGCAATGCTTCACAATACCGTTTCCCTTTGGGAACGGGGTCAGAATGAGACAATCTCCAACTATAGATGCTTTTGCGAATTCCGTTAGCATCATAATAACGATACTCATACAAACCATTCTTTTTCTGTCGTTCGCCATCTTGTAAGGGTCTACCTCCATTATCTCTTCTGGATGCAGGTGTTCTCATACCAAAATCCTCCTAAATCTAAATTTCTGCCTGCGAATGATTTCCCAAGACATCCGCAGGATTTTGTGTTGCCACTCCGCAAGTCCACAGAGGACACGGTGGTCATTTTCCCGCAGTCACACTTGCACCGCCAAAGTGCCTTGCGGTGCTGTGATGTTCCCACTCTCTTTTTGACAGTCAATCTGCCAAACCGTTGACCTTTCAGGTCAATCGCATGGGAAACTCTTTTTAGGCAGCCACAGGACTTTTTATGCCCGTGCCTTAAATCGCTGGAAGTGGCGAATGTGGTGTTACCACATTCGCACAAGCACTCCCACACAACAGAATCCTTATAATTCCTGCCGTGCTCCTTGATGACTGTCAGGCGGTTAAACTTCATACCGGTTAAGTCATATTTCAAGGTATTCACCCCTTTCTCAATAGTGGATTGCACTCTCTTTGAGGATGTACTGCTCAAAGAGGGGTCTCTTAATAAGGGTCTTCGTTCCAATGTGGAGCAAATAGTCCGCATTAGGATGGAGACCAATGAGTCTTCGCAGTGTGTGCTCTCCGATGCCGAAGATACCGCAAGCCTCCTCAATGGTAAGATTAAATTTGTTTTCAGGTGCAATTTTAGGAATTGCCATACCCATAGTACACATAAACTAATTCTCCTTTCAAAATTAAGTAATATTATCGAAAATCTTATTGTCAATTTCTTGCCCTTTCCGTATCAGCTCAGTAGGTTGGCTGTCGTGAGACTTATGCGATGCACGACCTCGCAGGTTGAGGGTTCTTCATATTAAGTTTTCAAGGTACTTGACATTCTACCGCCTTTTTGCTATACTGTTAGCGAGGTTTATTTTTATGGGCAGGTTCAAGGGTTCGCCCTTTGCCTATACCCATAATAAGCGATGTTTTTAGGCGGTTCGTATTCCGCCTTTACCCTTATTATACACATAAACCTCTTCATTGTCAAGCCTATGAAGAAAATTTTTTACTGAGAGGTACATTTATGCCAAAAATTACAGGATATGGTGTTTGCATCAGAAACACCCCTATTAAAGTCGAAAACACAGTTGTATATCAGGAACTTACTAACATTGGTTTTGACTTGGATGAAATATCTATTGATATTGTCCGTGCCGACACTACAGCTCGCCCTCAACTGGAAAAACTGATTAAGGAACTGGATGTAGGCGACCAAATACATATGTACTCTATCGATGCATTTTTGTTAGGCGATTGCAGAAGGGCAACATTATATTATTCTGATATCCTCCAAAAAGGTATCGACCTTATAATTTATGATTTTGATGGAGCAATTGCAAAATTATCACCGTTCTCTACTCTTCGCTTTGGCGACCAACGAGCAGGTGAAAAGTTTCTTGCCAAATCTCTAAAATCGATTGATGAACTAATATACGATTTTGGAGAATATTTTGTCGATGCCACTCCTTCTAAGAACTCTGGTGGGTTACGAACGGAAGCGAGAGTAAATATAAGCGCTGCATTCAAGGAAATATATTTTGCCTATGAGTCATATCAAATAAAGCAAGAGAAGACATTAGAACTCTTAAAAGATTATTGTGGAATTGGCAGTAAAGTTACATTTTGGTTGATGGCAAAAGACTACGAGGCTGCTCTTCATTATAGCGAAGACCTTTCCAACCAACCGTTTGAGATTTTTGACCTGCCAAAGCGGTGTGGAAAACTTCCGGAAGAATATCACCAAATCACAAAACTCGCAGATTCCTACATTGGGACTATTCCCAGTGAACAAGAACGAGTTGAACTTGCAATGAGAACTCTAAATATGGTTGGTGGGTATAACGTGTATCGCCGTTGGCAATTGGTCGCTGAGAAAACTCCCAAGCCCCGAAAGCATATTAAAATAGACTTCGACATTGGTGACTTTGAGAAAAAATATGCAAAGATATGACAAAAGAGTGGGATTAGTCCCACTCTTTTATCTTTCAACCTCTTTAATCACTTTTTTATCGTTTTGTATTTCAGGCCTTCTCCACAACACCTCTTTAATTAATTCGTGAGTAGCAATACTTGTGGCCTCCAATCTGTTTAGTGTAGTTTCAATCTTATCAAGGTCTTTATTCATAAGATTTTTCTTTACACTATGTTGTTGATTGCTAAATATTCTTCTAACACTCTCTATATCATCGTACAACACCTGTAATTCATTTAATTGCTTTTCTATGTGCTTCTTTCTGCTTAATAGGAAAAGTCCGTTCAAAAGTGAGCTGAGGGCATATAATAAACCATTTGCAAGATTCCCCCAAAAATCCAAATCCTTTCTTAATTGTTTTTCCGCTGTAACATCACCTTTTTTCAATTCCCATATACTATCTTTAATTCTGTTTCTGATAGGTGTTAATTGATTCCAAGTTGAACGGGTTAAATCCTGATACTGTTTCCATTGCTCATCTAATATCTGTTTCTGTTCTGCTACAATCAAATCAGAATCCTTATCAATAATATCTCTATTCTTTTTTAGTTGTTCAGATAGTGCTTTTAATTCTTTGATTTCTTTATTTCCGCCCTGTGCCTTTGTAATGCCTGTATGAACCGATGTTTTAAACCCTAACCATTCTTCTATGTGACTATCTAATCTATTATGAAACTGTCTTAAATAGGTTCTGTTAATACATTTATCCGTATTGAATATATACATCTCTTTATCAGGTCTACTTTTATATTTCTTAATCTTTTTATGTATGGGAGCAAATTTGATATGGATATGAGGTTTAAATTTAAAATTCTCATTCTCTAACGATTCATCTTTATGAACCCAAGCTGAAACAATGCTTTTATATCCAAAATCATTTTCTATTAATTCTACCGCTGCTTTAAAAAATTGTTTTTCTAATTCTTCATTTTGGGGAAAGTCTTCTGGCAATGTCAAGCATAAAGACACTAAAAAATTTGTATCATCTCTAATTGTTCCGCCTGTATCTTTTACCATCTGTATCAATTCTTTCAGATATTCTTTTGGATTCTCAACATCACATAAATTATAGTTTAATTTACTTCTTTCTTCATCTATGTTTTTCTTCCCATTTGTATTTTCTCTTGTATCATGCTCTATCATATGAAAAGCATTGATACCTTTAAATTTTTCAAAATGTGCCATATATAAATCCCTCCTTTACTTTTCTGATATAAATATGTTTAAAAGGTTATTTTTACAAACGAAAAATGACGTAGCAAGTTAGGCATTTTATTTACTGCCGCAAAAAAATGAACTTGGTCTGCCGACGGCTTAAAAGGTGTATACACCTTTCTGTGTGGAATGCTTCGCCCGTGTGGATAAAGAAACATAAGAAAACACAACAAAATTGAATCAACAGCCAAAAACACCGCCTTTTTCATCAAAAGCGGTGTTTTTCATTTTTCCTCATATCTTTTTTATGCTGATAATAGTATCAACAAGGTGATACCGTTTAAGATATCACTTTACTGATATTAAAAATATCGCCTAAGTGATACTAAAATGCAACAATTTTAAAACAACAGCCATTTTGCTGCAAAAAGTCATAAAAAAAGATATGCAGAATTTTTCTGCATATCTTTTTTGCTTAATTCTGTTGATAAACTGTGCCCTCATAAACACTATCAAGTCTGAGCGAACCGTCTTCTTCATTGAAAACTACACGAACATCATAGTTCCACCAACCAAGGTCAACATTGGTTTTGAGATTATACTCGTTTTCTTTGTCCTCGTTTCTGGTGCAAACAACATCAGAATCCAAAACAGTTTCGCCGTTATCGCTCTTAACTGTGATATGACCTGTCGTATTATACAAGAAACCTTTAACCAGAGTTACGGTGTAGTTGTTACCGCCGTTGCTGCCGGTCCAAGTTGTGTCCTTGGCAAGTTCGTAGGTGTTAAGCTCATCAAAGGTATAGTTCACAACTGACCACTCTTTTGTGTCTGTATTCTTTTCATAATACACAGTAAGAGTGCCTTCCTGAATCAACCCGTTTTTCACTCCGCTTTGCGATTTGTTATAAACCTTGCTTTTGGTCTTTTCGTATTGGTCTATCTCTTCGCCAATAAACGACTTGTACTCTTCACCAAGATTTTGCTCGGTCACATATTCATTCCAAAGTGCTTTATGGTCAAAGTTTTCTTTTTTTATAAAATCTGGATGGAGCGAAGGGAAAATCACATATAACAACACTTGCAACAAGGTAATTGCAATAACGACTATGGTTGCAATCTTAACCAGTTTTTTAGTAATATCAATGTGCTTTTCATTATTAGTAAAAATTCTGATTAAATCATAAACAATAGGTTTTACAACCAAGTGTAACAAAGCAATAAAACCAATTACTCCGCCTGCCCATCCGTAATCAGGAAAAATCCAACCAATAACAAGTGCGGGGATTAGCGGGAGCATAATCATAAATATTGCCCCAAATATATTTTCAAAGGCAAATGCTTTAAGCGACATAACCCTTTCTTTTGGTTCATCATCAAAGGGTGTTTCTTCGCTTTGGATTTCAGTTCCCAAACCTATCGCTCTTAGCAGATATATGATGATTACACCGGCCCATATTGTTTGAAATATAGCCGAACTGACAACAAACAAAATTGCTTGCCATATCAGTCGCTTAATCGCTTGTTTCCGTACCATAACATAAACTCCTAAATGTCTTTATTGTTTTTCAACAGCAAAAGCAATGGAATCGATGAGCGGTTCATCCGAGCCACCTCTGAAAACGACTGCATAATCTTCTGAAATAGAACCGAAATAATAGTACGAATGTCTGTGTTCATAAACTTTGTAAGTTATACCGGATTTAGAAACCAAATCCTTTACATAAGTTATTTCTGCTCGAAGTTCGCCCGTGGTAAAGGCTTCATAAATTTCACTTTTGACAAATCCGAATGTGATTTCCTGCATACTGTCAACTACAATACCCACTGCCTGATAATCAAGGTCAGCAAAATTTTCCAAGGGCAATGTAAATTCCAAAACCGTAACCTCGTCATACTTGCTTGTGGGACCAGGGTATGAAAAGTTCATATCAGGGCTAATTTTATGATTTTCATCAAGATTATGCTTAACTACAATGTTGTTTCCATCAGAACCAACAGAGCAAACAACTTTGTTTGGATATTCTTCTGGTTCCTTTTCATCGTTATTGTTCTCAGATGAAGTGTTTGTGGTTGATGTGTCAGTATCCGTAATGGTCGTTTCCGAATCGCTACTATCATTAGTGGTAGCGGTGTTATCACCGCAAGCACACAAACTAAATACCATAATCAAGCATAATGCTAAACATAATAATCTTTTCATTTCCTTTATCTCCTTAAATCTTATTGACCTTTACGATGGGTAAATCAGAACCAATTAACCGCTTAAATTCTTCCAGCTGATATGCAAGTTTTTTCTCTGCGGATTTTTGATAACCAAACATAAATCCTGCACCGGATTCGACGGTGCTTGTAACAGAAGGTTTGAATGTCATAACAGTTTCATCGTTTAAACGAATTGCAAACGAGTAAATCTTATGGAACAAACCATCAAATTTGCCAGACCCCATTTTTGCATACTCAATCTTGGTAATATCGTTTTTGTCAAAGCAACTCGCATTCGAACTATCAGATGACTCTCCCTTACCAAATCCTGTACCACATTCACAAACATTAAAGAACCCATTGCTGTTGTAGGTAAAAAATGTTCCCATTTTATCTAGTTGCTGACCGCCGCATTTTTCAATTTGTTTTGCCTTTTCTTCAACATAAATCTCATACAGTTTGGCGATATTGTTTTCCGTGTATTTTGATTTTGTTGCCTTTTTCATATTTTCGAACTTAGTCAAAAATCTTTCCTTGTTTTCCTTAACCTTACCCTTGTACTTTTTGTAGCATTTCGGGCAACAGGTAAGGGCTTTGAATGTTCCTACATCAAGTTCGCAATCATCGCCACTGAAAATTCCTTTTGTAACCTCTTGTCCGCAGAAAGGGCAATTTACAATCTTTGCCATAATCATTTCCTCCGTTTTTACCATAAGAATTTTTTTGCTTTTCGGCACTCTACAATTTTAGTGCTATAAGTATTTTTCGAATTTGCTCTACTCTCTCAGGCGGGAGTTTGTTCCGTATGGAATCCCATAGAATAATGTAGTACAAATTGTTGTGTTCTCGCATCCTGTTCTCCTCCTTACACTTATAGGAGGAACGAGAACTCCGTTTGGTTTTATTTTTTTGAAAAAATTTTTATCTCTTTTTTAAAACCGCTTCAAATGGACCTGTATCGAAATAAAATTGGTCTTCATCAGGTTGATATCGTAATGTGAATTCCTTATAGCCAGAATAATCCTCAGACCATTCCGCAATTTCCTTATCAAGTGTAACATCATAGAAGGTAGAACCTGCATGTAACATTTCCGCTGCTCTTCCTGCTCCTTTAAATCCTCGCTGATAGGAAGAACCATCTGCAACATTTACTGTCAATGTTCCTTCAATGCTGTCTTCATCCATCTGGGCAACTTCCAGCATGAACTCATTTTCATCCGACAGATTCAGGCCTATATTGATACCGCCTTGACCTTGCCAAATCTGCACGTCTGCTTTTTCACTTTGTAAATCAGAACCATCTGGTTTATTAACAAAATTCACAATCGCAACTGTTCCACCAATGGCGACCGCTGTTGCCACCAGACCTGCGACTATCTTCTGCCACAAAGACCATACGACTTTCGCACCGCTTTTGACCAAAGATGATAAGGATAAGGTTGTCCCTGTTGCTGTGGTAACACCAGATGCAACGGTCTGTACCGTAGCAGCCGGCATTGTACTTGCACCAAAATCCGAAGCAAACAACCACAACAGAAGCGGAAGAACACCTGCACAATGAAGTTTGACATTGTGTTTCTTCTCATAGGATTCTACGGATGCTTTGATTGCTTTTCTCGCATAGTTCAGTCTGCTCTTGACCGTTCCTTCCGTTACCCCCTGAATTTCCGCAATCTCTTTGATTGACAGTTCATCGTAATAGTACAGGATAACGGCAGTCCGCTGTTCTTCCGGCAGACTGTCCACCATATCAAGAATCGTTTTCTTAAAATCCTCTTTGTCAAGGTTTTCTTCCGGAATAAACTCCGTTCTGTCTTCCTCAATGATATCAAAGAGGTTGCTGCCATCTTCATTCTCATCTACTGTGACTTCACGGTTTTGCTTTTTCAGGTATTGAAGACAATGCCTGTATGTAATTTGCCTTGACCAAGCCGGATAAGCGACAGGGTCATTCAAAGAGTTAATGTTCTGAAAGATAGTAACAAAGGTATCCTGTGTGACATCCGCGGCCAGAGTCTCATCCTTAACTGTCTTTAAAGCAAAGTAATAAACATCGTTGTAAGTTTCAGTAAAGAGGTCATTTAATGCCTGATTATGTCCCGTTTGTGCTTTCGCCACAAGGGAAGATAGATTCTCTTTTTGCATATTTCACCTCGCAGTCCAGTTTGCAAATATACAAACCCAAAAATATACATACTCTATCCTATTATACTACTATGGTTGTAAATAGTCAATGTTTAGCAATCATAATTGATTATAATTGACCTCTGTTTTTAGTACAATAATTGTAATGAGAAACGAGGTGAAGGAAATGTATGAAGATGCAAAGTTCCTAATAGATATGGGAGAGCGAATCGCCAAACGGAGAAAGGAACTGAACCTGACACAAGAACAATTGGCAGAAAGCATCAATTTGAGCCTGCAATCCATTTCCTGCATTGAGTTGGGAAAGAAAGCAATCAGACCGCAAAACTTAGTCAATCTATGCAACACTTTGAATGTATCTACGGATTATATCTTAACAGGCAAGAAAGAGGCCAAACAGTTAGAAGGTATCTTCAAGAGATTAGCAGTATTAAGCGAAAGTGACTATGCTATGGTTGAGAATCTGGTCGAGCATTTATATAAGAATAGCAAGAAATGACACCTGACAAAATGGTGTCATTTTTCTTTTATGAGCAAATGCAAAAACAACAAAATTGAATCAACAATAAAATTCTCTTAAAAATAGGCCCAAAAAGGTATGCAGTAATTTTTCTGCATATCTTTTTTTGAAACAAGCACCATAAGTCATACTTATAGCATCAAAACAGAACAGGTGGTGTTTATTATGGATGTAAGACAAGCTCAAAGCAACTATTCTATTGCAAAACTAGTTGAGAGTATTCCACGTCAACTCAAACCAATTTCTCTTTCTAAGGTGGATTTTCCAAAGAAACGAAGAAAGAAAAAGAAACCATATAAATCAATTGGTTTGTTTTGGGATGATTATGAAATTTTGCTATGAGGAAAATTTCTTTCGATTTTCAAAATGAATCAACATACTTACTTTGCCATAATAAATATGGTTTGTGTGTGTTGTGATAATATATCTAAGGGGTTAGACAAATCACATTCATTGATTAACCCTGTCTTCAAGTGATGTGGATTGTTGCAAAAAGGTCTTATCGGTTTTCAAGCCGGTAAGACCTTTTTGTTTTTCTCAATTTTGCATTAACTTCTATCATACTAATATCACAACTAAATAAAAAAAGACCTAATCGGTGCAAACGATTAAGTCCAACGGGCAATATAGGAGAGATATATCACCCATACAATAATTATGTTAGATTCCCTTTGATTTTGTAATCAAGTAAAGATACATAAACCACCATTGAATGTCTTATCTACCTATAAGGTCGGTAAGACATTTTTTGTTTCTCTTTTAGGCGGTGAAACGGTAGTTAGACACCATAAATATGCTACGGTTGGTCACCCCCGTTTGTAGAAAAAAGACTCGGCGGTTGAAGATTTGTTCGCTCTATTCAACTGTCGTCATTGGTTAATGTTTGGGAGTTTATATCACCAAGTAAATAAAAGCAAACTCAAGGGCGGTATATTGGAAACTATATACCATTAGGATGCCGTGAAGATGATGACAAAGTCAAGTCCCCAAGGGCACGGTGCGGGAGAAGACGGTTACGAATGTATGAAGACTTTGTTCTGGCAATGAAAAAACCAGTTAGATAGGAGCGAACCCCAAAGAAGAAACCTCACGGGTCTATTGTCTAACTCACCTGCTCTTTAGGTGAGTTATGCCCTTATGCTATTTCCTACGGGTCAGGTTCGAATTTGAAAGGGGTTCTGAGTTGGTTGTTTCGGTTTCTCAAAAGGTTGTGATTAGTTTGTCAAAAGGTTTTTGAGTACAGTTTTACAAAAGGTCTTTGGGTAAAGTTTCTCAAAAAGGTTTTACAAAAAAAGATATGCAGAAAAAACATTTATCTATACACATCAATCATCTTTAACATGAACGGTTAAGTAAGTCACCAAAATATGACCTAATCGTAAATACAATCCACGGTGGCGGAAAGGTATATATAATGCAAAACAAAATTAAGACAGTACATTTTGAAATTGATGAAAACGGAAAATTCTATTTTAACGAAGAAAGTATTCATCGCATTGGAAGGCTCGCAGAACATTTACTCGTTAATGCTGGGGTTATAACCGACGACAAGGAAATCACAACCCAAACAATAGAACATCTAAAATACGAAGCACCAGACCAATTTAATACCGATGTAATAGTTCTATATGATTTTATATTCAATTTATTCCGTTCTACTACCGACCCTAATATTGCAAAACATATGATTTCGCTTTTGGAACTTTCGCTATAACACAATGAGGTGAAAGATATGAAAACAAAACCAGAAAAACTTAGAACTGTTATCACACTAATTAAAAATGCAGAAGACGGCGAAAGACTTCCCAAAAAGGATTTTAGAAATTTGCTTTATCAAAGGGTGCGGTTGTGCAAAGAGTTGGTTGATAGACTGTTTGAAATTAACAGAACCATAAACTTTGCAGCAAAAAACAAAGACTATCGCTTACCATACTCAGAGTACAAATCCCTGTGCAACGAAAGGGATACTATCAGACAGGTTTTAAAGGAAGCAAAATGGGAAATTTACAATTACAGCACATAAAATTAAGGCACGGAAGACCGTGCCTTAATTTTTGCCATCCGTAAAGAAGGCATCCAGAACTATTGATGCAATGGGACTATAAAACTGTTTGAGTTCGCCATTATATTGGATAGGTTTATCACTTAGAAATTCGCTTTCGTATTCTTCAATGGTTTTCTGCTCCATTTCAGCATACAACTGCTTTTCCAAGTCGGTCATTTGTGATACTTTCTTATGCTCGTTTTTCAATTGCCTTGTCGCTTGCAATTTCAAAATTTCCTCGGCATCACTTCTGCCTGTCTCGGTATTTATCTTGTTCATTAGCTTGTCTAAGTTTTTATTGTTTCCTGTTGCCATAATATCACTCCTAATCATTTGGATTCTATGATAAGAATGATAGGAATATTTTTATTTCAAGCGATTAAAACACAAAAAAGGCACCACATTTCTGTGATGCCTTTCGGAAAATTATAAAAAAGTTTGGGGTAAATAGGGGGTAAATACGATTTTCACGACCTATCAACACCCCTAAAACCCGCATAAATAAAGGGTTTTCTTAATCGAGGGGTTTCATTGTGGGGATTATTATTTTTTGATTTTCTAAACCCTCAATTATTGGGGGTTTGCCCTGAAATAAAGCCATTTTTTCAAAATTCATCTTCTTAAATCTTCCTAAATCTTTGTGTTTTTATCACTGAATTGTGACAAAATTTGTGACAAACTCACGGGGGCATTTTTTGAGGTTTAACAGATTCTAATTTTACCTTCCAGCCGTTCAAAACTTGCTTGTTTTCTTGCCGTATTTGATTCGTTGTAAATGTCCATCGTTGTGGTAATATCAGCGTGACCCATTATTTCTTGAATCAATTTTAAATCCGTTTCATTCTCACAAAAGCGTGTGCAAAATGTATGTCGCAGTATATGAGCCGTGAAATGTGGAAGTAAAAAAGGCTGTCTTTTTTCTTTCTTTGCAAGTGCTGTTTCTTGTGCGTTATACTCTCTTGAAATACGCTCTATTGCTCTATTGACGTTATGGGGGTTTAATACTTCACCATATCTATTAGTGAATACAAAACCTTTATAGCCGTCAATTTCGGTCTTACAGAATGCGCCGTTTTTCATCTGGTTCATTCTCTCTTGTAATAAAACTTTTCTAACCTCTTGAAACATTGGTATAACTCTTGTACCGGCGGTTGTTTTCGGTGTGGTTATATGGTATTCCATTTTTCCGCTTTCTTGCTGTCTGTAAATCAAATTATGGTTAATGTTGATAATACCATTTTGAAAATCACAGTCAGCCCACGTCAAACCCAGCATTTCACCGATTCGGCAACCAGTACCCAATAAACAAGTAAAGAGGGGTAACCAATGATTAAAAGTTTCACTATTTGAAAGAAATGCTACAAATGCTGCTTGCTCATCCTCTGTTAAAGCGTGTTTCTTTTCCTTTTCCCAATTCTCACCCTTTTTAATATCCACCATAATTTTATCTGAAGGATTGTTTCTAATAATGTTATCTCTTACAGCATCATCAAAAACAGGGTGGAGAATGGTATAAATGATTTCAACGCTATTCGGCTTGAATCCATCACGGATAAGCGATTTAAGAAATTTTTTGATAGTGGTATATGTAATGTTTTTAATCTGCATATTCCCCAATACAGGCTTGATATACTTGTTATACATATACTTGTAATTGGTTCGTGTGCTTTGCTTCAAAACCCTTAATTCTATGTTTTCTTCCCAATAGTCATTTAGGGTTAATTTGCGGTTTACAACAATACCATCCTCAATATCTCTTGTAATCTGCCTTTCCAATTCTCGCAGCGATTCTGAATGTTTTTTACCGGCTGGGGTTCGGTCTGTATCAACTAAACGCCAACTATAAATAGTTTTCAGATTTCCGCTTGCATCCTTGAATCTGAATTTATACCTCCCGTCTTTCTGCTGAAATTCGTTATCACGCAAAATGCGCCCTTTGCTGTCTTTTCTCTTTTCACTCATTGTTTATTAGTCCTCCTTATAGACCAATGAACCCAGAAAAGAGATTTATCAAGCGTGTTTATTATAACACAGATAAATCTATTTTACAAGTGGGTTTCAGTGTTTTTCTAAATTATTTTTAAAATTTTTACACGAAATTAAATAGAACTGATTGATTCAATATAGTTTTCAAACAATCTACGCTTAATTTGCGCCCTGTTGCTATTCCACAAGAGCCAATCAGCATATGGATTTTCAGCAATAATATTTCTTAATTTGCATTCGCCAATTCTAAAATATTCGGCTGCTTCTTCAACACTTAAAGTAAATTTTTCCCAAATGGGTACAGTGCTATTCTTTTTCATATCTTCTTATATCTCCTTGATTATGTTAAAAAGGGAGTATGCCCGGATTCGAGCATACCCCTTTAAAAGTATTGTTATTTAATTGAAGGTGTATATGTTAATTCCACCTTGCACGGCAAAGAAAAAGTAATTCTATTTTGACGGCTTTTAATTGTGTTTCCAATCTGTAAAAACTCAAAATTAAAATCCTTTGTCAATGTCTGCCTGTGTTCGTCTGAATCGGTTTCAATAATTTGTGTATCGCCCTTAATTGTAATAGTCTCATCCACCTTGCAATTTTTAATAATTGTGGTTGTGTTGAATGTGGTATTACTGATTGTTAAATCTCCCGGACGGTCAATTACAATCTTTAAATCTGGGTAAATACAACCGATTTCATCGGAAACATCAGATAATAGAAATTCTTTCTTTTGGTC
>JAZQDA010000152.1:0-5770 GCA_045546535.1 Clostridia bacterium
TGGTCTGTTCTTCCAAAGATTCTCTTACTTTGAGAGGACCGCGTCTTGCGTCAATTACGGGACGGATACCGATAATTGGATAATCGCCTATAATTCTTTTTTTAGCCATTGTCATAACCTCCGTTACGTTAGTTTGCAGGATTGTTATATTGAATTAAATAAATACAGACAAAAATAATCCTTAATATAATTATACACTTGAAATACAATCAAAACTTGTGTTATAATAGTAAAAAAATATAATTATATTCAGGTTTGGTGGTTTTATGATTTTTAACGAAACCAAGATGCACGGGAGTTTTGATTTTCCCATTCAGTCATATAGAATGGACCGTATGCACCCGCGCTATGAAATGGTGCATCACTGGCACAAAAATGTGGAAATTATGAGGGTTTTAAAAGGAACTTTGTATGTAACTTTGAACTCCGAAACATTTGTCGTCCAAAAAGGCGATACGGTTTTTGTAAATTCAGAAACTGTTCACGGCGCAGTTCCTAAAGATGACTGTGTATATGAGTGTGCAGTGTTTGACCCTGAGATTATCGGATTTTTGCCGTTTGGCACAGAAAGGCTTTGCGAATGTCTTACAAACGGTAGTATACGGATTAAAGAAAAAATAGATGCACAGTGCAAGGAAGTTCGGGAAATCACAAGAAAACTTTTTGAATCCTTAAATGATGCTACCATCACCGCACGATATGATGTAATCGGGAATCTCTGCCTTTTATTTTCTGCCATATTCAAAAACAATTATTATACAAAACAAACTTCTGTTAGAGAAAACCCAAGCACTCAGATTTCAAAATTTAAAAAGGTGATACACTTTATCAGAAGTTCATACAGTCAGGAACTTACCTTAGAAGATATGGCACAGTGTGCGGGAATGTCAAAAAAATATTTTTGTGTCTTTTTCAAGCAATACACCCATCAGACTCCTTTTGAATATCTTATTTCATACAGAATAGAGAGAGCGACGCATTATCTTCTCACTACCGACAAATCTATAACCGATATTGCATATAGTTGCGGTTTTAATGATTTAAGTTATTTTATAAAAACATATAAGGCGCATAAAGGAACCAGTCCCGGGATAGTGAGAAGAGAGGGTTATAAAATATATAGTTTGAAAGATTAAAAAATAACTGATGTCATTTTAACAGACATCAGTTATTTTTTTAATATTCTGCTCCCATTTTGCTAAAGAGTTTTTTGATTGCTTTTTTCTCTATTCTTGAAACATATGAGCGCGAAATGCCGAGAATTTTTGATATTTCCTTTTGAGTGAGTATATCCGAGCCTCTAAGACCATAGCGAAATTCGAGCACCTTTCTTTCGCGCATTGTAAGAGCCAGTTTCATCTCCTGGTAAAGCCTTGCTATTGTAAGATTTAGATTCACCTCGTCAAAAACACTTTCTGTATCGCCCGAGAGTTTATCTATAAGTGTTATTTCTCTGCCATCGCGGTCTTTTCCTATGGGGTCTTGCAAAAGAACTTCGCCCAGGGTCTTTTTCCCGAGCCTTACTGTCATAAGAATTTCATTTTCTATACACCGTGCAGCGTAGGTGGAAAGAGATGCACCTTTTTCTGCCTTAAATGAATCTATTGCCTTTATAAGACCTATTGTGCCTATGGATATGATATCATCAGAATCATATCCTTTAAGTGTGTATTTTTTTGCAATATGGGCAACAAGTCTTAAGTTATGTTCAATGAGTTTGTTTTTTGCCGTTCGGTTTCCGTTTTTGCTTTCCTTTATGTACATAATCTCTTCATCAGGCGACAACGGTTTCAAAAAAGATGATGAGCCTGTAACATAGGACACCATAAAAATACCGCTCCCGAGAAGTGTAATGAGCCATGACAGAAACATATTCAAAAAAACCCCCAAAAAGATAACTGCTTTATTATATGTTCAAGTGCGTGTCCTTGTGTATTAATTTTGCCGAAAAATTTTATCGACAAAAAACTTTTCTTATTTTTATTTCCCGAAATAAAATTATTATTACCCTGTTATATTTTACTGAGGTATGCAAAAAGTTTTTGAAAACTGTCGCAAAATTAAGAAAACCCATTCCATAAAGTTACAAAAAATTCCCCCTTATACATTCTATAATTAAAAATCAAGGAGGAGATACTATGGAAAAAATCAAAAAGACACCTTCTTCAATTATATTTTCCAAACAGTTGAGAGGAAAAGAAAAAATATTATTTACTCTCACGCCTGTTAAAATTTTTGAGTCACTTTTATGTTTTGCGCTTTCATTTGCACGGGTGTTTTCATTTATGTCACCGTTTGGCATTTCTTTTTATGCATCCGTCTTTAAAATAGAACTATGGTCGCTCAATTTCCTGCTTACGCTTACCGGGCTGGTTTTGTCAAAAAGCGCAAATTTATGGTCAAGCATCACATCGCTCATACTTATTACTGTGATTTTTGCCGTGAGCGAAAAAATGTCTTCAAAAACATACATAAAATCAATAGTTTCATTTTTATGTTTTTTTGCATCGGGACTTGTGTTTCTTCTGACTTCGTCATATTCTTCTTATGATATCTTCGCACTGATGCTTGAATCTTTATTTTTAGGCTCAGGAGTTTTGATTTTTGATAAAGGATTTAGGGTAGTCGCACATTTTAAAGACCGCAGTTTTATAAACGAGGCAGAAAAGGTGTGCGTATTTGCTTTTTTTGCTCTTGTTGCACTTTGTCTTGAAGAAATCCCCGCATTCATGAGTATAAAACCGGGTGAAGTTATAGGAATTGTTGCAATTTTAATTGCCTCGTTTTCAGGCGATGCATCATCTTCTGTTATGCTTTCTGTATTCTTGGGCGTTGCCTTTTCTCTTAAGGGCAGTGAAAACGGAATTTTTATGGGAACATATGCTTTCGGGGCACTGCTCGGCGGTGCTTTTAAAAAATACGGACGAATCGGGACAAGCCTTGGGTTTGTGATCGCAAACTGTGCATCGTCTATTTTTCTTTCTGATACCCTGATGGCTGTTGTGGGCGTGTATGACTCTCTTTTGGCTTCCCTCATTTTCCTTTTTCTCCCCAAAAAAGTATTTGATTTTTTCAATGAGTTTTCACTTAAAAGCAATATATCAACAGATAGTTTTCAAAAAAGAGAAACCTGTGATGTGCAACTCAAAAAAATGCGCCGTATTGCTTCGAGCATCGGCGATATCGGGGAAATTTACGAAAAGGTTTCTTCGGGCAAAAACATTGGAAACGGATATGTAAAAATGATACGGGCAAGTCTTTGCTCTAAAGTTTGTCCTGCCTGTCAGAATAAAGAATCGTGCTGGAAAGATGACGGCGAAGGTACAAGGGCGGTGAGTGAGATTTTAGAGAAAAATACTGCCGTCACAAACGGAGTAAGTCTGCCGTCATACCTGAGAAAAAAATGCCACAGAACAGAAGGTTTTTGTGAAACTATTAAAAACCATATGCAAATTATGAAAGCAGAAAAGCAGTGGCTTTCAAAACTTAATGAATCAAGAAAACTTATTGCAAGTCAGTTAAAAACCGTATCAGATGCTATTGATGCCGAGTGTGAAAACATAACAAAATCAAGGGATTACTCTTTGGAGAAAAAAATATACACCCAACTTGATATTTTAAATATAAAAGCCACAGAGGTGTTTGCAAAAGGGAAAAACAGCGGTTTTGAGGCTGAAATTTCTTTTGAAAACTCAAATGTGTCGAAGGATACCAAAAGATTATGTATGGAAGCACTTCAGAGAGCATCAGGATCCGATGTGAGTTTTGCTGGGTTTGGCAAATCAGGTAATGAAACCATAATGAAATTCACTTCGCCGTATAAATACTCGTGTACATTCGGCTATGCTTCAAAGCCAAAAACAGGAGAACATCTCAGCGGAGACAGTTTCAATGTCATTTACACAGACTCTGCAAATCCCGTTATGGCTCTGTCTGACGGTATGGGAAGCGGAAAACAGGCAAATGAGGAAAGCAAGTTTGTAATTGAACTTCTGGAAAAATTCCTCCACGCAGGGTTTGACCCGTCCGGTGCTGCAAAACTTATAAATTCAAGTCTTTTATTAAAAGGCGAAAAAGACACCTTTGCAACTCTCGACCTTTGCAGTATAAACCTCTCTGACGCCACCTTGGATTTCACAAGGCTAGGTGCAAGTAGTGCATATATAAAAACTGATGAAAACATAGTTAAAATCAAGGGGACAAGCCTACCCCTCGGAATTGTGAAAAACGAAAGCGGAGAAAAATATATGCTTCCGATAGACTCTGATACGGTGGTTGTTCTTATGTCTGACGGCATTGGAGATATTGCTCTTAAAATCCCCGAACTTGAGGGCTGGATTGAAAAAGAACTGGAAAATATAAATTCTAAAAATCCGCAGATTGTGGCAAGTAAACTTTTAAATACTGCCGTAAAACTTGCAGGGAAAACGTGCTATGACGATATGACAGTTCTTGTGGGATGTATTACCAGAAACGAAGGTATATTTTACTAAATTAAAGAGTATAATAATGCGGACAAGCCAAAATGGTGAAAGGGAGAATTATTATGCCTGAAAAAAAGAGTGGAATAGCCGAATTTTTTAAAGGAATGTTTAAAATGAAAAAACCGTTAAACGATGATATTGTATATCAGGCAGAAAAAATAATCGCCGATTATGTAGCAAGACGGCGAAACGAAATAATCGCAAAATACCACAAAAAGAAAAGTAAAGCCGTTGGCTTTGTTATATTCGCATCTTCTCTGGGACTGGTGTATTTTGTCTATAATCTTATCATTTAATATTACCATTTTTTAAAGCGGAATTCTTCCGCTTTTTTTATTGCTTTTGATTGACTGTAACATCACATTTATGTTATTATTATTTTAGAATATCAAAAGGCGGATTATGTTATGGAAATAAAAGCAAATGCCAAAATAAATCTTGCGCTTGATGTCGCAGGAAAAAGAGACGACGGATATCACGAGGTATGTATGATCCTTCAGGAAATTGACCTTTGCGACTCTCTCACAGTTGAACTTACAGACAGCGGAGAAATATCACTTTTGTGCGACTGTGGCGACATAGGCAGTGAAAAAGAAAATATAGCATATAAGGCGGCAAAAGCGTTTTTTGAGTACACTCACCTCCCCTATGGGTGCAATATTGTGCTTTCCAAAAACATTCCCGTAATGGCAGGTCTTGGGGGCGGAAGTTCAGATGCGGCATCTGTCATTATGGCTCTCAATAAACTTACAGGTGCCGATTTAAAGAACGAAGAACTCAAAGAAATAGGACTGAAACTGGGCGCTGATGTTCCGTTTTTTATAGACGGGAAAACTGCTCTTGCAGAAGGTATCGGCGAGAAACTTTCTCCCATAGGTTTTACCCCCGATTATTATGCGGTTATTATTAAACCCGAAATAAATGTTTCGACCAAAAAAGCATATGAAATCATCGATTCTGTTTCATTCCCCCGCCCCGATGTAAAAAAAGCGGTCAAAGCGCTCGAGGATAGAGATACCAAAACCTTTTTTGAAACCAGCGCAAATGTATTTGAATACACTCTTTCAGAAAACAAAGACGAAATAGAAAAGATAAAAGATTTTCTTTTATCAAAAGGTGCACTATTTTCAATGATGTCAGGTTCGGGACCTACAGTTTTCGGCCTTTTTGAAACTGAAGAGAGTGCAAAAAAAGCACTTGATGAGTACACACACAAGTGTTCGTTTAAATGCGTTTCTCATCTTGTAGGCGAAAGATAATATATTTTTTACCAAAGAAAAAAACTG
>JAZQDA010000153.1:0-2012 GCA_045546535.1 Clostridia bacterium
CTGATTATCGGTCATTGTTTCTTCAAGGGTTTCTCTTGCGAGCCCTGCTTCGTTGTATTCGTTACTGCGGTGCATCGGTCTATCAAAGAGATTAAGGTTGCCATAGAACAAGTCTTTAATTGTCTGGTCAGTCATAAGGTCACCTCTTTCCGAGTTCGCTCTCGTCCACACCGTAAATCTTGTAAATAGTGTGGGGTGCTTCTTCTTTTACAATCAAAATGTGATTGCATTCGGGTGGGAGTAGAATATCTATATCTCTACCCGTGTGCGAAGGGATGACAATTCCACCACCATCGGCTTCATACTGTAAAACTAAAATCTTCATAAACATTCTCCTTTCTGATGTTATGTAAGTTGGTTCCGCTGGCTCGGCACCTGCATCAACAAAGATAAATGAAGGAGGAATTGGATTGGAGTAATGAAAAGGAATTACACACACAACTTGCTCTGCTGCCAGAACAGAGCACTGATTGGAGAAAGGTCAAAATGAAAAAAGACCTACATATCATGGCACTTCCCGCCGAGTGCTGATATGTAAGTCTTAAAAATTCTAATATGTTATGTGCTATTCATTTGTTGTACTAATTATACCATAATTCGACCTGTACGTCAATACTTATTTTAGGATAAAACCGCAACTTTTGTAATTTTATAAAAGTTTTTCGGGTTATAACCGCAAAACTATTGACTAATGAGGCTGTTGGTGCTATACTAATAGCACACGGAGGTGTTTAATATGATATTTAGAGAAAATTATGTAAAAAAGATAATGGCATTTACCGATACACCTTTTGTTAAAGTTCTTACTGGTGTTCGTCGTTGCGGTAAGTCCACTATTATGCAGATGATAATGGACGAACTTCGTAAGAAAGGTATATCCGAAGAAAGAATAGTAAGTTATCGCTTTGACTCGATGGAATATGAAGGTATGACTGCAAAGCAGTTATACGAAATGCTTAAAACGAAATTATCTGATACCGAGAAGACCTATTTATTCCTTGATGAAGTTCAGGAAATAACCTCTTGGGAAAAAACTGTAAATTCTATCAATACTGATTTTAATGTGGACATATATGTTACGGGTTCTAACTCCCGTATGATGTCTTCCGAAATTGCAACCTATCTCACAGGTCGTTATGTATCCTTCCGTATATTCACTCTTTCTTTTGAGGAGTATCTCACATTTAAGAAGCAGTATGGCAAGGTAGAGGACATTCACAAGGAATTGGTGAATTATATCAAGTACGGCGGTTTTCCCGCAATACACTTGCAGGAGTACCCGCTGGACAATGCTTATACCATTGTTCGTGATATTTATAATTCAACCATATTCTCTGACATCGTTAAGAGAAATCAAGTTCGCAAGGTTGACCAGTTAGAGCGAGTTGTAAAGTTTGTCTTTGACAATGTAGGTAAGACCTTCTCGGCAAAGTCTATTTCCGATTATATCAAGTCCGAGCATCGAACAATAGACAATGAGACGGTATATAATTACCTTGAAAAATTGGAGAGTGCTTATATCTTGCATCGTTGTTCAAGATACGATGTGCAAGGCAAGGAACTGCTTAAAACACAAGAGAAGTTCTATCTTGCAGATAGTTCTTTTAAATACAGTGTGTTGGGTTATAATGACCAGAGTGTCGCTGCAATGCTTGAAAATGTGGTTTATCTTGAATTGCTCCGCCGAGGTTATGAAGTATGTATCGGTAAGACACCGAACGGTGAAATTGATTTTATCGCCACCAGACAGAATGATAAAATCTATATTCAAATAACCAAGGAAATCAAATCAGAGAAAACTGAAAAGAGAGAATACGACCGTCTTCTTGAAATCAACGACAATTATCCGAAGTATCTCTTGACAACTGACGATTTCGCAGGTGGCAATTATCAGGGCATTAAGACAATGCACATTGCCGACTTCTTGCTCTCAAACGAATATTAAATCAGTGATAGGTAAGAAACCTAATTAGACAGTACAAAGCACATCCGTCACCCTGATGTGCTTTTTC
>JAZQDA010000154.1:0-2381 GCA_045546535.1 Clostridia bacterium
TGCATATATTGAATTCCTGCTCCGTCGTGGCAAGTCCGGTAGAGTCATCTATTTCAACTGTCCTACTTGGAGTCACGGCAGCAGAGATGGTTGGTTCGTCTGTGTTGATGGTCTGCAAAGAACCACAGCCATTATGCGATTTATTAACAATGAAATCCCTGCATTCGGATGCTACTACAAGGATTTTGAGGATAGCCTTCCGATGGAGATTGATGTCCTTGTTAATATCAACGAACTCCAAACCAGAGAAGAAGTTCTGAAATGGTATATCGAGATGAACGAGGGCGGTACTCCGCACACAGAGGAAGAAATCAACCGAGTAAAAGCAATGCTCAATTCAAAATGACCATCTTATATATATATAATATATAAATTAAGAATAGTCTTAATCCTTATCTATACTATTCTTGATTGTAATGTATATATAATAAGAATCGTATTAAACAAGAATAGTACCATTGGCTATTGTCTCCTTCCGGGACAATAGACCAATGGAATATTTATCTTTTTAAAAATAATTTAGAAAAACTACTTGACAAACCCATAAAAGTATGATATACTATGTATAGTAAATGAGTTACTACAACAAACCAAACACAGAAAGGATAGTATGATTATGAAATGGGTTTATGACGATGGCGGTAGAGCCGCAGCAGGTTACAAAGGCAAAGCAGGAGATTGCGTATGTCGAGCGATTGCCATTGCGACAGAAAGACCATACCAAGAAGTGTACGACCTGATAAACGAGTTCGCAAAGTCCGAAAGGAAGGGTAAGCGAAAGAGTGGAATTTCTTCCGCAAGAACAGGCGTATATAAGCAGACTATCAAAAAGGTTATGGAGCATTACGGCTGGATATGGATTCCGACAATGAAGGTCGGTCAAGGCTGCAAGGTTCATCTAAACGAAAAAGAGTTGCCGAGTGGCAGACTGGTCGTGAGCGTAAGCAAACACGAAACAGCAGTAATTGATGGAGTTATCCACGATACATACGACCCTAACGACAGAGGCGTATATACCGATGCAGACGGGAAAGTAATTCCACAGACCGACAGATGTGTGTATGGTTATTTTGTTAAAGGAGATGTAAAACAATGAGTGCAAATGTTATTCTGAATGAAGAAAAGAACGGTATCGAAATCCGATTTGACGGTAAGCCGGAAGCGGAAGTAATCGAATCCTTGAAGTCTAATGGTTTCCGTTGGAGTGGTAAGCAGAAGATGTGGTTTGCAAAGCAGACCGACAAGAGAATCCAGTTCGCAAATTCTTTGAATTGTGGAGAGGTTATTTCTTCTGTGGCTAAAAATAAGACGGAAAAACAAGCATACGACTTGTGGGAGATGACCCGCACCGAGGACATTCCGAACAACTTTGAACTTCACAAAATCTACGATACCAAGGAGATTGCAGCAATCGTCCGTAAGCATATCAAGCCGAGATTCCCGATGTGCAAGTTCTCCGTCAGAAGTGACTACAACAGCATTGACGTTGACCTGCTTGCAAGTCCTTTCGCAAAGGGTAGCGATGAACTGAAGGCAATCGTTCATTACATCTATGTGTTCGTTGAGAGTTACAACTACAACAACAGCGACAGTATGACCGACTACTTCGATGTCAACTTCTACTTTTCCAGTGAAGGAAATATCGTCTCCTACCGCTACGAGCAGACAGAGATGAACGAAAGCATTGAGGGTATGGTTACTGTATTCCAGCAGAAAAAGGCTGAATGGGAGAAAGCAGAAGCCATCAGAAAGGAAGAAGAATTTCAGGCAAGAAAGAAGCAGATGGAAATTGACCGCCAGTTGGCAGCCGAAGCAGCAAAGAAAGAAGCGGCTGACAAGAAAGCCATTGAAGATGGTTCTGTGGTTTCCGACCTTGAAAATCCTTACTACATCCTTGACCTGCGTAGCCCTCGTCTCAATAAGTTCTGCACCATTGATGAAGCCAATGCGGAAATCGAAAAGGGTGAATTTAAGATTGAGGTATGCCAGATTACCAGAGAGGTTCATATGTCGGCAGAACTATACGAAAAGTTCAAGAATAGACTTATGAGTTCTTTCAGTTTCCTTACTGGCAAGGGTGGTTCTGGCACTCTTGATAATCGTATCAATGAGATGCTGGATTATACCAAGATGAGCAAGGAAGAAAGAGAGACCGTTGAATTCTTCGCCCGTGACTGTGTGGCTATCTACTGTGGCGATGACCTTATGCTGGTATGCAATCCCGAAGGCTATGACCACGCAAGATATGTCCTCATTCCGGGAGAGTCTTACACCAAGACCAACAACTACACCATTGTGCAGGTTACTTCCGATGAAATGCTTGCAGCCAACCGTGAAATTTCCGATGGTCTCTATGATAAGAGTACCGACATCATTATGCT
>JAZQDA010000155.1:0-3087 GCA_045546535.1 Clostridia bacterium
TAATATAATTATAGACAATGTTTTGAAAGGAGATATATAATATGGCCTGTGTAACAAAAGATACAATAATTATCGATGTATTAAGACTCGACCCCGGTACAGCAGAATTCTTTTTTGAAATCGGTATGCACTGCCTCGGTTGTCCTTCCGCAAGCGGTGAAACAATCGAAGAGGCTTGTGCAGTACACGGCGTAGATGCAGACGAACTCGTTGAAAAAATCAACGACTATCTTAAAGACAAATAATTTCAAAGCATAATGCTTTGTGAAAATACAGTGGGCACAAATAATGCTCTCTGTATTTTTATTTTACTACAAAAGACGGTGATAATATGAACATTCAGTTTGTTTTCAATAACACATATGAATATATCTTACAAAACGGATTCCCTTGCCATAGAGATGCTGTATACAATATCTTCCTTGCTCTTAAATCTCAGGGTTTTGTAATCCTCACCGGTGATGCAGGTTGCGGTAAGAAAATACTTGCAACTTCTTTTGCAAACTCACTCGGTGCAAACACCGCAAACGGCAGATTTAAAATGATAAGCGCCGAAGCTGACTGGAGAGCATCAAAAGAACTTCTCGGCTACCTCGATTCAAACTCACATTTTAACGAGGGCGTCATACTTGAGTTTTTAAAAGATGCCTATGAGAATAAAGATAAACCGTATTTTCTGTGTATAGATAATTTTAATATCGCAAGACCTGAGCAGTATATGGCAACTCTCCTTAGCGCAATTTCGAATAGATTCCGCGATGAAAACGGAAATATTGTAACCGAACCGATACTCAGCAGGGAAATTTTCGCCAAAGACAATAGTGCATATGAAAAATGGGGAGATGTAAGGATAGGCGATAATCTTTATATTTTAGCCATAGCGAAAAAAGGCGAAACTTTTTACCCGCTCACCACAGAAATTACTGATCGTGCATTCTCATTTGAAATTGTAAACACAAGCCTTGTATTCAATCCGCCCGACGCAAGTCAGATTGAAAAGGCTTTGCCTATAGATGCGGACAACAGTATCTTACAGCCTGAATTTATTTCCTCAAATGATTTCAACTCTGATTTTGATAATATAAAAGATTTGAGTTTTACACTTGATTTAATGAATAAAACAATTCTTTCAGATTCTTTTCCAATGTCAATGAGAACACGCGATGCTATACTTATGTATTCATACTATAGCCGTAAGTATGATGTTTTCTATCCTGATAAATGCCTTGATTATGCGATAATCGAGAAAATTCTGCCAAACATTCACGGTCAGACTTCAAATGTTCAAAGATGCCTTGCAGACCTTTTTGTTTACTCTCTTTTAAAAGGCGATAATGAACTTGAAGAATATCCTGCAACATCACTTAAAATGGAACAGATTAAATCTTTTGCGAAATTTAAATATCCACAGACTGCAAATAAAGTAATCAAAATGCTTAGGAGATATGAAGATGACGGATACACAAGTTTCTGGAAATAAATCTTTCTTTTCATTACTTTTGTCAGAGATGATAGGGGAGACAAATTATTATTTCAAAAGCGGATATTTTTCATATTCCAAACAGGATTTAGCAGTGGCAAAAGAGTGTTACAACTTAATCTATCTTGAAATTCTAAAAATCAAATCAAGCCCCGACACTAAAGTTGACCTTCGCCTTTTGTATAAGGATTTTTGCAGAGTGAAAAACGAACTTGAATCCCACATATTTATAAATACACCAAATCAGAATAAAGATTTTCTTGAAAATGTAAAGATAGAAGATAATATGCATCTTACAAAGATATATAACTTATCTTTTGAATGTCTTAAACTTTTGAAAAAATCATCTGATGATTTCGTTGATTTAAGGATATATTCGCCCGATTTTAATACAAGAGATGTACTGATAGGACCGCTAAGAAATAGAGAGCAACTCGACATATGCCTTGAAAGGAACTTTTATCATATTCCTTGCGAAAATTTAAGTGCAGACCCGAAAGATATAAATTACATAGCACTTTATCAGTCGAAGAACTTTTTCGGTCAAAATGCTGGTATCAGATACTGGGCAAGAGTAAACTCATATGAAATTACCGAGAGAACCAAAATAACAGAAATTCCTAAAAATTCTGATGAAAAATATTGTAAATTCATAGTATCTGAATGGAATACACTTCCAGACACGATAAAAATGTCAGGATTCGGTGCGCCTTTCACAACCACGAGTATGTATCTGCTTTTATCGGCAAAAGATGTTTGCGAACTCAGTTTCAGAGATAAAACTCTTCATAAACTCTACCGTACAATCTTAAAGTCTGTAACCGAAAACCGCACTAGAGTTGCAACTCATTACCGTAATATAATAATTTCTGCAGAAGACGGTAAAGTAAATGCATATAAGAATAAAAGGAGAGTATATTCAGTATCTTTTGAAAACTATCTTAAATCACCGGGAAAGTTTTTCTGGAAGATAATATCGTTTATAAAGGATTAAAACAAAAGTGCGCAGATTTTGCGCACTCTTTGTTACATATAAAGAAGGTTTTTATATCCACATTGCATATAAGAAATATTTATTGTCAAGCAGTCCGTAATATCGGACACTTTATTTGCTATTGTTATTTTATTAGAATTGCAAAAATATGGTAGAATTAATTTAAAAAACAATAAATTATTTATCAGTCTTGTATTTATAATTAACTATGATTAGGCTTAGAGAGTGTGAGGGATTTTGCAGAAAAGGAAGGGATAAAGCGTGAAATATCAAAACTTGGACTTTCAGAACGAGAAACGCAAGAACTCATTAAGCAATTCAGAAGAGAGAACGCTATCTCCGAAAGAGGTGTCTAAAATGATAGAAGAAGCAGAAACGGCGGCAGAGAACTACAGGAAATACAAAAGACAGAGAGAAATGAAGGAAGCACAGAAAATGGCGAAGAAATAAAAAATTCTCTCAAAGAAAACGAAAACAGAAGTTATTCTCTGAAAAACTGGCATACCGATTTGACTAAAACACAGATTAAAGATGTAGAGAAAAGGCTTCGCCAGGCTGGTAGTCCAGAAGCAACAAAAATTACCGATACTGCCAACTGGTATAAAGGCAGACT
>JAZQDA010000156.1:0-10320 GCA_045546535.1 Clostridia bacterium
GAACGACATGGCTACGATCCGACTTTTCCCTATCATTTTCCGCCTGTATCTCCAAGATTTTCTCTCTTGGCAATCCAGATGTTTCAACAAGAAAATTGGTAATGTCATTAACACTATCAAAACCCGAAGAAATGACTTTGATTTCTGCCCTAATTTTCTCCATCACTGTTCTCCTGCTCTTTTTGTTCTACCTGTAGAATCCTCACATCTCGCCAAGGCAAATCCTTATTGATTCCTCCCTGGGATTCTATCCATTTCTCGATTTTTGAAATGTTTTCCGGCGAATCGTTGCCAAGAAATCTTTTGGCACATTCGTCCGGTCGCATATAACCGGAAAGTACAAGAAAACGCAACTCAGAAAATAAGAACCATTCTTGCCTGTGTTGTATGGCATAGCATAGCCTGTTTATGTATTGGGTGTAAAAATCCTCGAACTCTGCTAAAGAAATCCCGCAGGTTTTTGCCGCGAACTCGAGGGTCACATTTCTACCAGAATAGATATCTCTACATCTTGAAACAATTCTCTCCTCATGACTCAATATACTCATCTTGTTTCTCCTCCTGCCTTTCCACCCAGATATCCAAAACACGGAGAAATGTGTCGAAATCCATACTATCATCGTGAATGTATTTAAAGGCAATTTCTGGCGTAATTTCGTTATTTCGAATCAATTCAGTTAACAGGTCCATGCGTCGCTCTTGCTCCTCGATTTCGCCTAATCGTTTTGCGTCCTGTTGGAATTGCGTCAGTTCCTCCGGCTCGTCTTCCTGTTGTTTCTGTTCGGGTTTTTCTTCGATTTCTTTCCAAGTGATATCGCGTCCGGTTACGGCAAAATATGCGTGTTGTGCGTCGCTAAGAATTGCGTCTAGGTTTAAATAATCGTTGTGAAATCGCTTCTGTTTTTCACGCAAAGCATACCACTCATTCAAAGCATTTTCGTCCAACTTTTGAAAATGGCTGTAGTCGCGTTTATAATTTCTCCCGCCATCGAAAACTCGGACCATATTGAAGACCTCTTGTGCCAATTCTTCCTCGCTGTAATTTGGAAATCGGTCGCGCACACTGCGAATCATTGCACAGTATTGCGGGTTAATTCCAAGTATGGCTGAAACCTCTGAATCCGGCATCCCATACCCCCACGCTGCCAAAACGGCACAGATTCTCAAGTGGTATAATGATAGCAGAAAATTATTCAGTTCTAGTGCATATTTGTGTTCTTCCCACTTATCTCGCATTTCTGGACTCATTGTTGTTCTTCCTCCTTTGCCTCGTATTTTCTCACTGATTCTATATCGAGCCAGTCGCACGTCCAAATTTTTGTTCGTTTGGTCAACACGTAAAGTTCTTCATAGACGCGGTCAACAATTGCTCGCATTCGCTTGCGGTCCTGTAGCATTTCCTGTTTAATTTCTACTGTGGGGCTAAATAATTTGACTGTCCGCACCATTGTTTCGATGTAAAATTTGTCGTACCCCCAACCTGCAAACTCGCGCATATTAAATTTATCATTTGCCAACAAACTCACGACCAGTTCCACACGGTCTCTGATGAATGCCCTGATTAGGTATTCTGTGCATCGTTCCATCATGGTTTTTCCGTCCACATCTGGCACCTCCGGTTTGCGTTTCGCCTGTTTCGGTAGTAACGGTGGTTGTTCGCTATACAATAGTTCATACGCACTGCGGATAATCTCCTGCAAATCCTCACTTTTGTGAGCCTCTAAATACTGGTTTGCGAAAAACACCTCGTCAGGATGGCGTTCCGTGAATGCCTCCGCCATCTCTTCGACGCTGTAATTTAACATCCGCATTGTTTGCATATTTTCGAATAATTCTCGCAATCTTCCATAGTTTTTTCTTCTTCGATTTTCCAAGTTTCTTAGTTCTTCCATTGTTTTCCATCCTCTCTTTCTATCCCCCTTTTTGTTGTTTTCTGTCCTCCTCTCCTTCCTTTGTGGGTATAAAAAAAAGACTACAAAACAAGACCAGCGGGGATGTGCTGGATTCTCATTCTGCAGTCTAACTAACTGTCATTTGGGGACCTACTTTGTACACTTCGTTTCGGTCGAATGTTTCCCTGTTATACCACTTTTTCTTCGTTTATGTGTTTTAATTTTAGCGCGCAACACACACATATGCAATCAAAATATAATATTTTTATATTCTTATTGCGACTATGAAAACAAAAAGAAAAGACACCCAAAACGAGTGTCAATTCCTGTTCTACATCAATGTTATCAGTGCAGTAATTCCTGCCGAAATCAAACCGAAAATGAGGCTTGTTGTTGCCGTTATGATAGCCGTCTTCATTGTTGTAATGGTCTTTTGTGGCTGTCCCTGCAATGCTTTCACATCGGTCTTGATTTCCGCTACTGATTCTGTCATGATTTTCATTTGTTCTGTTTGTTGTGCAATCGATACTGTCAGATTCTGGATAATTTTATGGTCTTTTTCCAGATTTTCAATACGATGCATATTGGATTTGGAGCGTGCTTCGGTTTCTGTGATTCTGTGCTCCATTTCAATTTTTTCTTGCGCTGTCATACGGCTCCACCTCCTCTATTCTTGTGTTATGGTATATGTGATTTTCATTGTTTGACTTTCCGATTTTGTGACCGCAGATTCTAAATTGTTGATGGTACAAATTAAATCTGCCGCGTTTCGAATAACACGGTCGTCTCTGCCCAAAAATCTATTTGTGCTGTTAATACATTGTACAGATTGAATTGGTCGACAGTTGATATATCGCAAGTCTTTCGTTATTGTGTCGTAAACCCTAGCATACGTCTGATGCCACCAATATATGCGCCCATCACGTGCATATTGGAACCAGCATGCATTTTCTAAGTCCCCCAAAGTCTCCACCGCCGTGCAGTTGTTTAGTGGGGCTCTGAATAACGTGTATGGTGCGGATGATTTCTGTACATATATATACCCCTGATGGTAACCCACATTATGTGAACAGAATTTGTTTCCGTTTTGGTTTGTTGTGTAACAGGTTTGTCCTGTATTATTTACCCACTGTGTCACATTACAAGTTCCATTGAATATATCGATATCAACAATTTTTATATTTGCTCCGTTTGCAAATGTTCTTGTTGCCCCATTTAACAGATAAATGTGCCCATTCTCTACCGCGATATTACATAAACCATTTGAGTTTGTCAGTGAAATGTTGAGGTCGAATGTTTTTCTTGCTATTTCTCGTAACCCGTATGCGTCTGATGCCGTTACTGGAACAGATTTCATATTCGTGTCGTATGTAACCAGTGCAATTTGTGAAGAACTAATTGTATCGATTCCGTACGCATAGCCGGTAGATTCATCAAATGCCACGATATTAGATGCCCATCCCGTTGTTATTTTATCGTACTGGGTATAGTATGCCTCCGGTCCTGTTTCCGGTGTGTAAGGCGTGCCGTATGCATCTCTCGCTGCCAAATCTGTACACAGTGAAACTGCCGAAATGCGGCCATTCGCCTGGTTTGTCGTAAAATCCCAGACATGCTTAATTATTGTTTCCCCTACACTTGATTCGTCTGTATTATAAGACCCACGCACAAGATTTGTGCCATTATTAGCCAGTCCATATATGCCGGTGCCTGTGACTTTGTTGCCCGCTGGTTCATATATTCTGTTTGCATCTTCGGGAATAGTATTCTCCCACAATATCAAACCACCTAGCAATTTTTGATAGACTGGAAAGTATAGCGTTTTCGGTTGTTCACTACCCATAAAACCGCCATTCCAAAACATTTCAGCAACAGCATTTGTAACTAGGTTGTCCTCTTCTATTTTCTGAATATCTCCAGTATTAACATCTGTCAATTCAATTGTTGCGTGTCCGCGAAGAACTTTCTTTTTTTCTGCCATTGTTTTTCGCTCCTTTCTGTAATTTGAGGCGGGGCTATTATGCCCCATCCTCTTCGGTTATCACTGCTATTTCAGAACTGTATCCTCTCACAGTTTGGTTGAAACCAATTGTGTTCAGTTCTATTCTTGTCATCTGTTCTGCAAATTCACTACCGCCGTGTTCTGGGTGTGTTACAGATACATCCGCATTAAATGCTTCAATTGCAATATTCCAACCACCAGTCGGTGTTACTTTTTGGAATACTTGTTCTACTGTAATCGTGCCATCCCATTCCTGCACTACTGCTTTCATACCCTGACCGGATAATGAACCATAAGAGCCATATGTTGGAATTGTTGCTGTACAGTTTTCGCACTCCATGTAGACTTCCAATTCGTTCGCCTTGCCCGTCACTCCGCCTGTTAGGTAATAAATCGGGATTAATGCGTATCCATCCCTAACCGTAATGATTGGAACTATTTCCACATCCTCCACACCGTTCAAATAGTAGTGTAATGTAACTGTTCCCGGTAATGTTTCGCCTGTCTCTTCGTTTGTATCGCATACCACCTGTATGTTAATATGCCCCTGCAAAACTGCCATTGTTGTTGCATTCGATAATGCATAATACAAGTGGATAATTTTCGTTAAATCGGTAATATTCAAAGCATCACCATTTCTATATGTCTGGTAAATGAATTTTTCCGCTTCTATTGTTTGTGTCAACATTTCCAACTTCTTTTCCGTTGTTGTTTTCGTTTGTGCCAGCCTCGGATTTTCTCCGGAACATTCCACATCATTTCCCCCTCTGTAGGTCCAGTTATAGGAAAAAATCAAGGTTTCTGTTCCATCTCCAAAAGAGAAATCGGATACACAGATTCTATCCCCCAACTGATACGCCGGGTCGTCATATAACTGTACGGAACAAGGCGTGTATGTAATCAGTCTTAATGTTTCCCATATTGAATCGCAGACAGCCTGGTTGTGTGCCTGCGTGCCCTTCGTGAAGAATGGGTTGTCAGTAATTTCCATCGTAAGTCCTGTCCCGTTTTCCTCGCCACTGGCTACATCCCCCTCTGATGTAGATATTAATATGCGGGAATAACTACACAAATAGTCTGCGGATGTTCCGGCATCCATTCGATTGTTTTTCGTAATATATGCCGAAATATTGTTCTGAAATCCTCGAATAACAAGTCCGCCGGTATTTCCTATGTAGCCAAAACCTGCCAGGATTTCGCAAATATCTGACAGAATAGCCTGCCAGTTCTCCCAGCCATATTCTGGGGATATTCCCAACAATGTAGAACCATTCGCCATTGCATCTATTTCTTCTTTTGTTGTTTCCAGTTCTACTCCTGCTTTTTCACATATAAACGAAATCAATTCATACGGTGTACCAGTTTTGGTTGTCCCGTCATATGATGTCTTAAACGCTCCCATGTTGTCATATGCCACAATGTGAATAGGTCCCGTTTTCGTCTCCTTTGTTGCCTCTGATACATAAAACTCACCGAGTGGAACACTCTCGTATTCAGCCCCTATTTTCAAGTTGTAAATAAGGGCAAGTTCTGCATCATATATAGAATATCTGTCCGTTTCCAAGTAGATATCTGCTGTCATTTCCCCGGTGTATAACTGCCCGAACTCTAAACTCTCAGAGTCCACACATTTGTTGTTAATGGATAGATTTTCGACACAGTCTCTTTCTACATCTATCACGGTCCCATCTGTCAAAGTAATTGTCCCACTGATATATGAATTAATAACACCGCTATTGATGGCTTCTTTATATGCGTCTGATACCTGATACATAGAACCACCCCCTATTTCTCAGCAACAGAGAATGCAAGTGTATATCTAGGTTCTCCGTTTGCATTACTCGTCAATGTAACAGTTCTATCGCCTGGATAACAGGTTCTATTCGTAATCAGTTCTAATCCACCAATGCTAAATGTCACAGTGAAGAACTTTGCATTTTCGTTATTTGTTCCAATTTCATCTAATATTGTTTTCAGTTGTTGTTCTGTGATGTTCGGAAACTCCAAATCTGCACCAAATACATCACATCTGATATACTCGATGCGTGCCCTAGCATTTGCCTTGACACGCCCAGAGTTCTCAGTCATCACATCTGTTAATTTGAGGGAGAGAGCCGTAACATACGGCATCTCTTTCCCGTTAATCTGTATAATTGCCACGACTATTTCCCCTTTCTGCTTTCTGATTTTGCGTTTTCTTTATTTACTGCTTTTGTAACAACTTTTCCATCAAGATATACATCGTTTTTAACTGGTTTGTTTTCTATTGTTGCTGCCAGTATTTGACGAAGAACCGCTGTTTGTTCTGCTTGTGCATCTGCGGCCGCTTGTCTTGCGATTTCGTACATCTTGTTCTCTGGTGCTATAACCTCACCATATCGTTTGTTGTCTCCGACGGTTGCCAGATGCGGGCTATTTGCACCAACGTATGCTCCATTTGCGTATTTCGGAATATCGAAGTATCTCGAAGCACCTCCAATATCAAACTTTCTGGATTGACCGCCTGCCAGAGCAGAACCATCCGAACTGATAAGTGGAATGCCCTTGAAATCTGTTTTGAATAACCTGTTGATTTCTTTTATTCCGTCATTAAGTCGTTCGATAACCCAGTTCATAGCATCTGCTATTTTATCCCGAATATCAAAACCTATTTTCTCGAAACATCCTGAAATCATCAAATGTATACCGTTCAAAATCAACTGTAAATCCCCGGAAAATACACCCTGTAAGAATGTCAAAAGACCGTTGAACCAGTCAAACCATCCCCCGATTCGTGTGCATACGTAGTCGAAGAATCCAGCAAACATATTTTTCAGATGAGTACCGAAATGAGTCATGAAGAAGTTGTAGAAATAGAGTCCCTTATTCACTCCTTCCATCAAATCCAGTCCGAAAAATCCTAAGAAGTCCATGCATCGCTGGAAGAATGGTCTTATGTGTTCATCCCATAATCCATCGAAATCAATTCCCAATTCTTCGAGTAGTGGTTTTGTGAATTGTTTGAATGTTATGTATATAGCATATCTGAATCGTTTTGCGAATATATCGAACTGCACTTGTAGCGGTGCTGCGTATTTTCCCCATGCTCGGTTCATATCTACCGCCATATCCTCAAATACATCGTATTCTCTCACCTTTTTCCACATCTCATCCAGTTTTTCCGTTAGTTTTCCGACTTCTCCGGATTGTTGTGATGTGTCAAGACTTGGAAGTGCAATTGTGCTACCAATTCCTCCGAACATTGAGGCAATACCGGCTCCTGCCGACGCTCCAGAATCACCAATCTTGTTGAATTGGTCTATGTTTAACTGTCCGAGTGCTTCGCTTGCATTGTTCGCACCCTCTGTTACACCGTCTAATCCAGAAGAAATGCTGTCAAGTCCTTCTGTTGCTGTACCTGCTCCTTCTGTCGTTGCTACACCGAACACATCACCTGTTAGTTCTGCAAATGCTGTTGCTAGAACCTGTAATTTGGATAGCAGTGTATTGATAACTTTTAATGTAGGTGTCAATGCATTGATTAACCCCTGTCCTACTGTTGCCTTTAACTGTTCGAATTGGACGGATAAAATACGGGTCTGATTAGCCCAACCTTCAGATGTCTTCGCGAAATCACCTTGGGCGGCACCCAATGATGACATAACATACTGATAGCGAAGCATAACTTTTTCCTGTTCGGTCATTTTTGCGGTCGTTTTTCCAAATCCATTATTCATGGCGTATTGGTCAAGTGCCGTCTGTGTCATAATGACACCAAGAGATTTCAGAGCCTCGGATTCTCCGGTGAATATTCCTTTTAATTTTTCATAAGCCTCTTCTTGTGATAAGTTATAGAAACTCGCTACATCACCAGATAGTTCTGTTAATGTCGTTGCCATTTCGTAACTCTCTTTCTGTGCTACCCCCATAGCGTTTGCCATAGTACCAAACACGCCGGAGAATTGTTTTGCCATCGTTTCAGATATACCGTGCGTATCTACCAACGAAGTAGACCAACTATTCAATTCGTCTCGCATACTAGGAAAAACAGTATCGACCACGTTTTGCACTTCGGATAGGTCAGACCCTAAATCCAGGAACTCAGAACCGATTCGACCAACCAGTTCAACTCCCTCTTTTAACAAATACAATTTGCTAGTAAATGCCAGAAAATCGAAAGAAGACTTTTTGGAACCCTTTGTCTCGTCAGTTATCATATTTGCTCCTGCACTGCCCTCGATAAATCCCTGGCGAACATTGTCCGCAATCTCGTCTTGTAGGTACTCCAATTCTCGTCTTGTTTCATCAACGAGTGCCTCTGCTCCCAGTCTCGCTCCGTCTTCAAAACCTTCCACCAGTTCTTCTTTCACGCCACGGAACGCCCTGTCTAGTGCATCCCACAACTCCAACTCAAAGGTCTTTACGGCTCCGCGTAGGGATTTTTCCATTTTCTTGGTATCGCCTCGCAAATCGACATATATCGTACCGACATTTTCTCTTGCCATCCAATCCACCCCCTTCCTTTTCTGTTTTTTATTTCATTTTTTTATTTCTTAAATGCCTGAGACACTGCCTTGAATGCCTCCATCTTTCTCCTCTTCATCTCCTCTTTTTGTTCTGGGGTCATTGCATCCATTTTTTCTTTGACTTTGCCAGCCCAGAACATCTTCCACTCTGCTCGTTCTTTTTTCATCTGTGGGGTATAGCGTTTTAATCGCTCCGGGTCGTTTTCTAGTCGCATAGATACTAGACGACCAAGTGGACTATCTGGACCCAAACCAGAAAGAACAGCCATGAACTCTTGCCAGGACATATTCTCTCCGTCATCACCCAGTAGTTTGTATCCTATACCGTAAAATGACGCAACAATGGTGTCCCAGTCCATCAATATGTCATACCCGGGGTCATCTAGTTTGGGAGTTCACTGTTCACCTCGTCGTCTTTGATACCCTGTCCCAAAACTAAAGACGTAACCGTTGTAATCAAATTCACTGTTGCTTCCATATCGAATCCTTCAATAGTGAATATTTTTTCCAGTTCTTCGTCTTTAAAAAGCATTCGTAAAAGGTCCGCATAATCTCCGAAACTTGCCACCAAGTTCGGTTTTCTGCCTTCCATTTTTGCTCTCGCAATTTCTTTTTGTTCTTTGTCTTTTAACTTGTTGAATTTATCCAGTATAATGATGACGCGAGGTACGTTGTTTGCCACCTTCACAATCACGTCGTCTGTTAACTGAACCTCTAAATATTTCAAATCAAATTGTTCTTGAATGTTTACTACTCTCATTGTTTCATTCTCCTTTCTTATGAAAAAAGGGCACTAAACTGTGCCCCTGTTTTGTTGTTTAGTTTTCTGTTTCATTTTCAGTTTCATTTTCCGAAGTTTCCTCCGGTTCTATTCATGCCTGTTCTGTCTCGAATGTTGGAACACATGCGGAAATAAGTTTTACAGAAAGACCCTGAACACCTGTTGTGTCACCGCCTAAACTTTCAACTTGTGCCACATTCTTATTCAAAATAAGCACTTCACCATCTGGCATAACATACTTGAATGGAACATATGCTGCAGTTCCAAGTGCAAATTTCTTAGATGCCAAATAGTCGTTTCCAGCATCTCCAATGCAACGTTTTCCAGTCAACTCGATTTCTAATGATTTCGCTGTTGCCATTGCATCTCTCCAACCGTGCATTTCCATCGGATTCCATTCCTCAATTCCGGTATCAATACTGATGCTGATTGTTTCCATCTGTGCCACCTCAGCCCATGTTTGTGCTTCTGCACCATAGCCAGCAGTACCGACAAAAGCCTCGTTTTCATTAACAGGGAATACTCCCAATTCAATTTTTGCCATAGTTCAAAACCTCCTTTTATACGAAATAGTAAAGGTCGATATCAATAGCCCACTCACATATTCCATTCGCATCTCTTCCCGTCCAAATCGGTTCTTTATTCACTGGAATAATGAAATTGATTTTGTGTTCTCCGATTTTTTCATTTCTATGTCCTGTTTTCAACAAGTCATATAACTCGAAAGCGGCGCGTTCTGAATCAATCGACGATTTACTCCAGTAAACACGAACAACAAATGTGTTTTGTGCTACGATATCTTCCTTTCTCGGTTTTTTTGTGTCTTTGTTTGTTTTTCTATATACTGCAATGGATTTCTCTTGTGTCACTTCCAAAACATCTGAAAAATATCTGTTTGCTTTGAAATCTAACCCCTTGATGAAATTCATTACATCCTCTGTGTAAACCATAACTCTTCCCCCTATTCTTTCAATCTCTCTTCTAATGACTCTGCGAATGCTTCAAAAGGTACATGTTCCCTTTCTCCGCCCGCTAGGTATACCGCCCACCATTGTCCTCTCGCTCTACTGTTGTATCGCGTAGAAAATGAATCTACCGAGCGTTTATAAATATGGATATATGGTGTGCTGTTTGATACAT
>JAZQDA010000157.1:0-5088 GCA_045546535.1 Clostridia bacterium
CTTCACCGCTTCTGTTTACAACCGGTGCAGTTGCATCAAATGAGATTTTTCCGCCGTCATCAGTATGGCTTACAAGTGCATCTGTTCCGTTTATTGCATTTATTACGGATTTTCTTACCTGTGCTGTGCCTATGATATTTCGGTTGTTCTGCGAATCGTAAAGCACTGTCATGTTAGCATCGAGAACCATTATTCTCATCTCGGGTGCAAGACCTATTTCCAGAGTAAAACGTTCAAACCCCTCTTTATCTAAAACTCCTGTTTCTTCATTTATATAATCACCAGTGAAACTAGCCACAACGTTTGACATCGTTGTGGCTTTAAGTTTTTCATCATCATAAAGACGGGTTTTCATTGTACTTATAATGTAATAACTGAAAATAAGAAGAGTTATAAACATTATAAGGAAATATGTAAGTACCAGTTTTGTCGTGATACTATTAAGTTTGAAAAGACGGCGTTTAGGGTTCTTTAAAATAGTAACCAGCCCCCCATTTAGTAAGCAAGTATTTCGGCTCTGCGGCATTCGGCTCTATTTTTTCTCTCAAACGCCTTATATGAACATCTACTGTCCGGGCATCGCCGGGATAATCATATCCCCATATTAAATCAAGAAGGTTGTCCCTTGAATATACTTTTCCGGGATTTGACACCAAAAGATCTACAAGGTCGAATTCTTTTGAGGTAAGGTCGGTTGTTACACCGTCTATGGTAACTTTTCTCTGATTGTAGTCAAGTTCCACAGTTCCTATTCTCACTTTTGTTCTGTCGCCCTTGGGTGCTATGGGTGTAACTCTTCTCATTATCGCTTTAACTCTTGCTTTTAATTCAAGTATGTTGAAAGGTTTTGTTATGTAATCATCGGCGCCGTATTCAAGGCCGAGAATTTTATCCATATCTTCTGTTTTAGCGGTGAGCATAACTATGGGAACGCTTGAAAATTCTCTTATTTTCTGACACACTGAAAGACCGTCAAGTTTAGGGAGCATAAGGTCAAGAATTATAAGGTCAAGATTTTTATCACGCGATAACCTAAGCGCCTCTTCACCGTCATAGGCAGTTTCAACATCATAGCCTTCCTGTTCAAAATTGAACTTCATTCCCTTTACAAGAAGTTTTTCGTCATCTACTATCAATATTTTCATAAACTTCCCCTCCCGCCGTATACTACTTTTAATTTCACTTTAATTTTTTATTGCTTTTTTCTTTTATTTCCCTGGAAATGTCCCCTATCAAACCACTGATTTCTTTATAAACTCTGCCATCGGAGTCGGCATCTGATGTTACTGCCCTGACCTCAGAGCCATATTTTGTCTTTCTGCCCACATATATAGTGCAAGGCTCTGTGATAACGGCGTCAAGATCAACCGAATTTGCATCGCCGTTTTTGGTAATGCCTCCTGCCATATAGATAACATCGTGTACTTTTGTGCCGATTTCAACATCATATCTGCCGTGTTTCTTGACGCACCCCGAAACATTTACCGAAACCTTTTCGCCGGATGTGAAACTTATTCCTGTAACTTTCACAGTTTCAAGATGCGGACTGAATGTAAAGATAAGGCCTATAAATCCAAGGCATAAAAACAAAAGCACATATATAATGGTTTTATGTTTTTCCACTTTTATTCAAGGAAGTCCTTTAATTTTTTGCTTCTCGACGGATGGCGGAGTTTGCGAAGTGCTTTGGCCTCAATCTGACGGATTCTTTCACGGGTTACTTTGAATTCTCTACCGACTTCTTCAAGAGTTCTTGCTCTTCCGTCATCAAGACCGAAACGAAGTCTAAGTACCTTTGCTTCTCTGGGTGTGAGAGTATCGAGTACATTCATAAGTTGTTCTTTGAGGAGCATAAATGCTGCCATTTCAGATGGAGCAGGTGCATCGGAATCGGGGATAAAGTCACCGAGTATGCTGTCTTCTTCTTCACCTATCGGAGTTTCTAATGATACAGGTTCCTGCGCAATTTTCATGATTTCACGCACTCTGTCTTCGTTCATATTCATTTCACGTGCGATTTCATCAACGTGAGGTTCACGGCCGTATTCCTGCAAAAGTTGACGTGATACTCTTATGAGTTTATTGATAGTTTCAACCATATGAACAGGGATACGAATGGTTCTTGCCTGGTCCGCTATTGCCCTTGTAATAGCCTGACGAATCCACCAGGTTGCATAGGTACTGAATTTATAACCTTTTGTATAGTCAAACTTTTCAACTGCTTTGATAAGACCAAGGTTACCCTCCTGAATAAGATCGAGGAAAAGCATACCTCTGCCGACATAACGCTTTGCTATACTAACAACAAGCCTTAAGTTTGCTTCGGCAAGACGTTTTTTCGCCTTTTCGTCTCCGCCCTGCATTCTTTCGGCAAGTTCTTTTTCTTCGTCGCCTGAAAGAAGAGGTACTTTACCTATTTCTTTAAGATACATTCTTACAGGGTCATCAAGACCGATTCCCTCAGGTACGGAAATATCGATTTCTTCTTCACTCTGGCTTATTTCGGCAAGTTCCTTGTCAAAATCTTCAACAAGTTCAATACCCTTTGCCTCAATAGTTTCATAGACCTTTTCAATCTGCTTTACATTGAGGTCAATTTCTTCGAGTGCATCCATTATTTCCTTGTAACTTAAAACGCCTCTCTGTTTACCTGTTTCTATAAGTTTTTTAATAATAAGGCTTTTATTGTCGGCTGACATTTCCTGTTTTTGTGTGCTCATGTCAATACCCCTTTCTTATCCTTTGTTATTGATAATATCATTAAATTCCTGCAAAGAAAGTTTACCCTCCTGCAAAAGCCGTATGGCTCTTTCGCTCGACGATTTTTGGTTTATCTGATTTATATAATCCGATACTGCCTTGTCGTTGTCATCGCTCATGACATCAAGTGCAAGTATTCCGGAAACTGTATTTACATCTTCTTTTGTGTCAAACTCTGATAAAAGCATAGACTGAGAAACTTTTTCGCCTTTTTCGTGACACTCCAGTATATACCTGTATATCTTCTTATGTATGGAACTTTCAAAAATTTCTTCATCTATCTTTGGTTTGTACTTTGAAAAAATCTGAGGTTCATAGAAAAGTGTGCTTAAAAGAAGGTCTCTTGTTTTTTCAAGATACTGCGCCTCGCCGGAAACCTGCGAGTTTTTATTCATCACATTTATAATGTCTGTGTTCGCTCCTGAAAATGTTGTTCCTTCTGCTTTTTTTATACCCGTCTGTGCTATGATTGATGATGCCTGAACTCCTGTCAGTGCTGAAATCATATTTGCATAGACGTCCAGTTCAACATCGGACGTTATAAGGCGGAGGTAATCTGACATTGACGAGATAAAGCCGATTTTACCGTCAGATTGTTTCAGATTGTATTCTTCCCCGAAATATTCTATTAAATACTCCATATCGATTTTTCTTGCTGAAAGAAGCGACGAAAACCTTTCAACGCCGTATTCTTTTATAAATTCGTCAGGGTCTTTTTTCGCTTTTAAATTAAGTACGCTTATTTTGAGATTTGGAAAAGCACGGAGAATATTTATTGCCCTAAGTGTTGCTTTTCTTCCCGCCGAATCAGAGTCAAAACAAATGACAACTTCTTCGAAATATTTAGAAAGTTGTTTTGCCTGTTGCTCGGTAAAAGAGGTGCCAAGAGGTGCTACAGTGTTTGTAAAGCCATAACTCATAAGAGCGATTGCATCCATACAGCCCTCACACAAAATGCAGAAGTTTTTCTTGGATTTTCTTGCGATATTGAGTCCGTACAAATTCTTTTGCTTACTGAAAACCAAGGTTTCGCGTGTGTTTATATATTTTGGCAAGGAGTTATCTAAAACTCTGGCACTAAAACCGATTACATTTGAATTTGCATCGAAAATTGTGATTGTCATACGGTTACGGAAAAAGTCGTAGTATCTTCCTGAATCGTGCCGTTGGATAAGTCCTGCATCATAAATATCAGATTCAGTATAACCTTTTTCTTTGAGATGTTCAAAAAGCGAAGACCACGAATCCGGTGCATAGCCGAGCCAGAATGCTTTTACAACATCTGATGAAATGCCTCTTGTTTTAAAATAGTCTATCGCAATTTTACTTGACTTTATATTTGAATAGAAAAACGCTGCAGCATCTTTATTTATAGAGTGAAGAAGTTCTGATTTTTCTTTTCGTTTCTTGGTTTTATCAGCGTCATAGTCTTTCGTTTCAGGAAGAGTTATGTTTGCTCTCTTTGCAAGTTTTGTAACCGCTTCGACAAAAGACAGGTTTTCGTTTTTCATAACAAAACCTATTACATCGCCTCCCTCTCCGCAGCCAAAACATTTGAAAATCCCTCTTCTTGAAGAAACAGAAAAAGAGGGAGTTTTTTCATTGTGGAAAGGACAAAGACCGATGTAGGATGCACCGGCTTTTTTGAGAGAAACTGTTTGGGAAACGACATCATATATATCATTTTTCTCTGCTATTTCACGGATTATGTATTCTGGAAATACAGCCATATTTTCTCCCTGCCTTTCGTTTTATTATTCTTTATATATTATTCGACAAAAATTGTGTAAATCCTTTTAATTGCCATAACCAAAAAGTTCGCTGTAAAGGTTTATGCAATAGTTATCGGTCATACCGGCAATATAGTCGCACACTACGGTGTGTATGTCCCACTCGTTTAAAAGACTTACGTATTCAGGGGGAAGTCTATCGGCATTTTTAATGAAGTGGTTATATATCTTTTCTATTATTATAAGAGAATGCTGGTCTCTGTCTCTCATTTTATCATACACATTCTTAAACATAAAATCTCTGAGTGACATCATATTTTTTTCAGTTTCATCGCTCATTGAAATGTCGCCCTTATCAAGACTTGTATACACAAGGTCTGTGATAAGACTGTCAATTCTTTCTGAACCTGTTACACCAAGTGCTGAAACAAGGTCTTTGGGGATATCAGAGAGGGAAATCATACCTGCACGTATTGCATCATCAATATCGTGATTTATATACGCTATGCGGTCTGCATATTTTACAATTCTGCCCTCGGGGGTAGACGCGATATTATCACCTGTGTGGTTTACTATACCGTCGCGTACCTCAAAGGTG
>JAZQDA010000158.1:0-2794 GCA_045546535.1 Clostridia bacterium
GATCCGACTTCAGAAATTCTTTTTGAAAAACATTATAAAGATTTTCTTGCCGATGGTAACGATGAAAAAAGTGCAAAAACAAAAGCACAGAAAAAAGCGATTGAAGATGCACGTTATGTTCTCCCCAATGCCTGTGAAACAAAACTTATTGCAACTTTCAATGCAAGAAGTCTTATTAACTTTTTCCATCACCGTTGCTGCGAAAGAGCACAGTGGGAAATAAGAGAACTTGCGTGTCGTATGCTCAGTCTGGTTAAAGAGGTAAGCCCCACAATCTTCAAAGTCGCAGGACCCAGATGCGTTTCGGGTCCCTGTCCCGAGGGTAAGATGAGTTGCGGTAAAATGCTCGAAAAAAGAGAAATCTTTTTAAAAAAGGATTGAAAACAAATGGATAAAGATTTTAAACTTATAGTAATAGAGGGCGTAGATTCAAGCGGAAAAGCCACTCAGACCTCTCTTTTAAAAGAAAAACTCACACTTTTGGGCAAAAATATCAGGTCTGTAGAGTTCCCTAACTACGCAAGTGAAAGTTCCAGTGTGGTTAAAATGTATCTTGGAGGAGAGTTCGGTTCAGACCCCAATGCCGTGAGCCCCTATGCAGCGTCAATGCTTTTTGCTGTTGACCGTCTTGCAAGTGTAAAGGTTACCTGGAAAGATATTTTCTCGGGCGGAAATATCGTCATCGCAGACCGTTACACAACATCAAATATGGTTCATCAGGCATCAAAAATTTCCGATATGAAAAAGAAAGATGAATTTCTTGACTGGCTTTATGACCTTGAATATGTAAAACTTGATTTGCCGGAGCCTGATCTTGTAATTTTTCTTGATATGCCCGTGGAAAATGCACGTCAACTTATGGAAAAAAGAGCAAATAAAATCGATAATTCTTCTGTGAAAGATATTCACGAAAGAAACGAAGAATATTTAAAGAAATCTTATGATAACGCAGTTTTTGTTGCAGAAAAATATGACTGGACTACAGTTCACTGCACAAAAGACGGACAAATCCGTACAATAGAAGAAATATCAGAAGAAATTTTATCAAAAGTTATGGCAGTGCTCGATTGATTTCGGGTCTTGCTTTTCTTTTATAAGCGCTTGTAGTTCAGTTGGATAGAATATCAGACTCCGACTCTGAAGGTCGTGCGTTCGAATCGCATCAAGCGCGTCAAAAATCCTCGTTCGTAAGAATGAGGATTTTTGCTTATTTTTTCGCTTTAACTTCCCTCTTTACCCATTGACAAAGCAAGTGATTTTGAGATATAATATACTGTACGATTTTATGAGTTAAATTAAAATTAAAATACACGGAGGTAAACTATGTCAGGACATTCAAAGTGGAACAATATCAAACATAAAAAAGAAAAATCAGATGCGCAGAAAGCGAAAATCTTTACCAAAATGGGCAGAGAAATTGCAGTTGCTGCAAAATCAGGCGGTCCTGACCCCGAAGTAAACGGAAGACTTAAAGACGCAATCGCAAAAGCGCGTTCTTTCAATATGCCCAACGATAATATCGCTCGTGTTATCAAAAAAGCAGCAGGAGAGCAGAATTTTGATAATTATGAAGATATCACATACGAAGGCTACGGCGTAGGTGGAGTTGCAGTTTTAGTAGAAACTCTCACAGACAACAGAAACAGAACAGCAGGTGACCTTCGCCACTATTTTGATAAATTCGGTGGAAACCTTGGTACATCAGGTTCTGTTGGCTGGATGTTCGACCAGAAAGGTATAATTATAGTAAATAAGCAAGACAGTGTAGATGAAGACGAACTTACAATGGATGCACTCGACGCTGGTGCCGAAGATTTCGCAGCGGAAGATGAATTCTATGAGATTTCCACATCGCCTGATGATTTCAGACAGGTGAGAGATGCACTTGAACAAAAAGGATATACATTTGCATCTGCAGAACTTGAAATGATTCCTCAGAACACAATAACACTTACCGATGAACACGACATTTTAATGATGGAAAAACTTATTGGACATCTTGAAGACAATGATGACGTTCAAAATATTTATCACAACTGGGAAGAAGCCTGACAAAAAACAATAAAACAATCAGGAGGGCTTTTAAAGTGGATAGATTTGTGATAAGGGGCGGACGTCCCCTTGTAGGTGAAGTTCACATTAGTGGAGCAAAAAATGCCGCAGTGGCGATAATCCCTGCCACACTTTTGGCACGGGGAAAATGTACAATTGAAAATGTGCCCGACATAAGCGATGTTGACAGTATTCTTGCTATGATAAGATCATTGGGTGCCGAGGTTTCAAAACCCAATCAGAATACTGTTGAAATAGATGCAACCAATCTTTCAATATGCACTGTTGACCCGGTTTTAGCATCGAAAATGCGTGCATCATATTATCTGATGGGTGCACTTATAGGAAGATTTGACGAGGCTCACGTTCCGCCACCCGGCGGATGTAATTTCGATACCCGCCCTATAGACCAGCATTTGAAAAGTTTTGAGTGTCTTGGCTGCAGGGTCGATGTTGACGACACATTTGTAAATATAGATGCATCATCGCTTTCAGGCGGAAATGTTTATTTCGATGTTGTCAGCGTGGGAGCGACTATAAATGCGATACTTGCATCTGTCCTTGCACCTGGCAGAACTGTGCTTGAAAACTGCGCGAAAGAACCGCACGTTGTTGACCTTGCAAACTTTTTAAATCTTGCCGGCGCAAATATTATAGGTGCAGGAACAGACATAATAAAAATTAAAGGTGTAGAATCCTTAAAGGGAGTTACATATTCCATTATTCCCGATCAGATAGAAGC
>JAZQDA010000159.1:0-28649 GCA_045546535.1 Clostridia bacterium
CATTTTTTTGTTATTTTTCCGTCTGTGTCTTTCTTTTTGTTTGTTATAATGGCTATTGTCTGCATAAAACCACCTCTTATCGTAAACATATGCAAAAAATATGTATAATTATAATAATTATACATCATATACTGTATATTTGTCAATGAAAAGAAATAGCGCCTGATTAAAAATCAGACGCTTTTAAATCCTTTTATTCTTTATAAAACCATTAAAGACCTATCATATCAACTTTCGGATATTCTTCGCAGGATTCCATTATGCGATTATATGCGATTGTAGCAACGCAGAGGTCGGAGCTTCCCATACCAACGAGTTCGCACATAAGTCTTTCGTCGGGGTTTTCTCTGCCTTTCTTTTTACCTGCAGCGATGTCGGGGAGTTCTGCAGCAAAGTCTTCTTCAGTTATTTCTCCTCTGTGAGCCATAGGCAAGAACTGTCCTCTGTGGAGTCCCTGTGCGATATGGTCAAGGTAGAGTTTGTCAAATTTTCTTGCGATATCATCTGAAACTTCCTGGAATGAGCCCATTGTAAGAACAAGAGAGCCTTTCTTACACCAGGGTTCTTCAACTAAAACTGCTTTTGCAGTAGTTAAAGTGATTATAACATCAGACTCTCTACAAGCCTCTTCAATGCTTTCATAGGGAACAATATCGAAATCTGCGTCGGGGAAATATGATGCGAATTTTTCACGAGCCTCCTGTGAAATATCACAAATGCGAAGTTCTTTTATTTTATGTACACGCATTATGCATGATACTGCATAAAATGCCTGACGACCTGCACCGATTATGGTAATGATATCTGTTTTTGCAGCGAGGTATTTCATAGCGATTGCAGGTTGTGCGCCTGTTCTTGCATCGGAAATCCAATCACCGCAAACTAAAGCCTTTAAAAAGCCGTCTTCGGGGTCTGTAACGAGTATATTTGAACGGATAAAGGGAAGTCCTTTTTTGGGGTTATCTGAATATCCGCCGACAACTTTTATACCCGCAGTTTTCATAGGGTCGATGTATGAGGGCATTGAGTTAAACCAACCGTTTACAAATTCACTCATATCAGTAGTGATTTTCGGGGGCATAACAACCTTTTTCTCGCCGTACCATTTCCACACATTTTCAACTGCTTCAATTACATCATCGAGCGAAACATATTTTTTTTACCATTTCGTTAGTTATTATTGCTGTTTTCTTTTCCACTTCGGACACCTCCAAGTTTAATATAATCATATTGTCATATTGTCTGACAATATGCAATATGAAAGGTACAAAATACGATAAAAATTTTATATACGAGGTTTTTAAATCTCTTTACAACAATATTTAAAGTTGATATAATACAAGTGAAAGGAGTGTTTCCTATTGATAATATCGCCTATTGTCAGCAAACAGAAATACGAATCCGTTGCTGACCAGATTATATTGATGATTAGAAATAATACTTTTGCAGAGGGCAGTCATCTGCCATCTGAATCTGAACTCGCTTCCCAGTTTAATGTAGGAAGAAGTTCTGTCAGAGAAGCAATTAAGAGTCTTCAGATAGCGGGAATTCTCACTTCTTGGGCGGGGAAAGGCACTTTTGTAACCGAAGATGCTCTCACGGCTATTGCAAACTATGATTTGGGGGAGGTCATTATGGACGAAAATTCTCTGTCTGACCTCATTGAAATACGGTGCATTATTGAGCCTGTTGCTGCATCTCTTGCTGCAAAACGGCGCACAGACGATGACATTTTGGCTATGAAAGAAACCATCAGCAAAATGAAAGGAATATCTGACAAACATAAACTTTTGCGCCTCGGGCATAAATTTCACTCATGCCTTATAAGAGCAGGGAAAAACCGCGCACTGACTCAGTTTCATGATTCAATTTCTATGAAACTTTTAAAAATGCGCGAAAAAGATTTTTTAAGCAGTGAGATTTATATCCGCGACTCTTTAACGCATCAGGAAATTTTAGATGCTATTATAGAAAAAGATGCTGATAAAGCAAAAGAACTTATGCTCAGACACCTCAAAACCGATTACAAAGATTATATTGATAGTTTATAAATGAAAAAGCACTCGTAAGAGTGCTTTTTTGTTATAAGCCAATGATTTAGATGCCATTTGCACGAAGTGCAACATCGTTGTTGTGAAGCAACACATCATTTGCCGTAAGGCAACATCATTTATCAAAGATAACATCGTTTGTGTCCGCTAATGCGGAATGATGTTGACCAAAAAGGTCAAACAGTGTACTCGCTATGGCTCGTAATGATGTTGTGCCCTTCGGACACAAACACAAAAAAATACACACTCTTTTGAGTGTGCATTTTTTGGAAGAGCCGAATGGTTTGGATGCCTGTGTCAATAGTAATTTTTACTTATTTTCAACCTGATATTATTCCATCAATAACACTTATAATAACATAAAGTATCAGTACTTACATCTTATCTTCTGTTTAATAACCATGTTTTTCAAAATCTATACATTTTTCCCGGATACTGTATAAAAATATTTTCCATGCATTCTTATTAATGAATGGATTTATACCCGGATTACTTATCATATATTCTCTCTTTTCAATCAGGCAATTATGATTCGGATGATTTCCCAAGAGGATTTCCACATCTTCACATTCAAGTTTTTCAACGGTAGTTTTCAATTCATCACACATATTTTGCGGCAGATTATACTCGCGACAAAACTCCTTGAAAATGCTTAAAAAACCAACTCCGCCCAAATATCCTACTTTGTACTTTTCATTCCCATCCGTTGCCTCAAAAAAGAATGCCATAGTTCCCGGCGTATGCCCGGGTGCCGACACACACCTGATTTTGGTATTGCCTAATTCAATAACATCACCATCAGTTATTGTTTCATCAGGCCAACAGATTTTATCGTTTTTTATGGGAGAAAGATGCATTAATGCTCTTTCCGGCATTTCCTTTAAAAGCTCGGTATCAACTGCGCTCATAAATATTTTTGAACCATAGCTGCTACGGAGCCTGTCTCCGCCACCAAAGTGGTCAAAATGTCCGTGAGAATGAATTACATATTTTATATTATGCGGGTCAAAGCCGAGTTTTCTAATAGACTCTATAAGTGACGAAAAATTATGCGAATAACCACTGTCAAAAAGGATAAGCCCGTCGCCTGTATCTAAAAGATGCATACATACTTTTCTGTCACCTACATAATACAAGTTACCGAAAATTCTAAACGGTTCTATGTTGTATTTTTCGGGATTGTCATAAAAATCTTGCAGATTAGGTAAAAATCCGTTTGTGACTTCCTTATAGGTCTTATTACTACCTAAATCACATTCTTTATAGTTCATATCATTTCCTCTTTAAATTAGACTTATATCCTTAAAATAGATTCCATAAGGAGCAGAGCACGACTTTCGAGCGTATCAATATCTGCCTCTTCACGAGTGGTATGCTCATATCTGCCGACAGTACCCATAGAACAGACTGTGGGTATGCCTATGGCAACTGTGTATGCCGAATCGCTTCCTCCTCCGCGTTGTAAAGGAAGGAGTTCTTGCATACCAAGTGCTCGAGATGCTTCCATAACTTTTTCAAAGAGTGCAAGATTTGCATCTGTAAATTCCATAGCAGGGATGCAAGTCAAGATTTTACATTCCGTGGTGCATCCTTTTATGCAGGTACTTTTAGTAAGTTCTTCAAGTGTTGCAAGTGCTTGTTTATGCTGTATTGCATTTTTGTATCGGATATCTACTTCTATTATACAGGATTCCGGAACAATGTTGGCTGCCGTTCCGCCGCTAATTAAACCACAATTGTAGGTAAGACCTTCTTGTGTGCTTTGTGACTCTAACGCAAGAATCTTATGTGCGGCTTCACAGATAGCATTGGCACTTTCAAAATAATTATTGCCGGCATGCCCTGCAATACCTCGAATCTGTAGCTCAGCACGAAGAATGCCCTTTCTTCCCACTGTCAGCGAGTCGGCTCTGCCAGCCTCCATATTAAATGCCGCACAGCAACCGCGAGCTGCATTTTGAATAAACTCCGCTCTTTTATCCAAGAGATAGCGTCCGTCTTCTTCATCAGAGTTGAGTATCAATCTAAGTGTGCGATGCTTTTCAGCAGTTTCTGCAATAACCTGCATTGTAAGCAAGGCAACACAAATACCCCCCTTGCAGTCAAACACGCCGGGGCCATACAAAATACCTTCTTTTTCCTTGACCGGCGGATACCCGAATGCACCCTTTTCATGTACAGTGTCCATGTGTGCCAGAAGGGCAATTGGGGCAAGGGAGTCATCACCAACCAGTTCTACAATAAGTGTATCTCCTGCCGCAGCATGGCTTTGACGAGAGACGGTAAAACCTTGTCCCAACGCAAAGCTTTCTATAAAATCTGCCTGCTTATTTAGTTCCTCCCTACAAGAAGATGGTGTTTCCATATTACATAATACTTTCCAAAGCTCTAAATAATTGGGCAAATGCTTTTTTAGTGCTAAAATGCGCTCTTTCATAATTCAATTACTCCGATGCCATCTTCTTGTATAGTAATATTAGTTCCGTAAGGTTTAGACATAGCAGCCAACCGTTCCAAAATGCCCTTGCCAAATCCCGGCCTGGGCAATCCCTTTTGCCAAAGTTCCAAATCTATACCCATATCAATCGGCATAAGCTCAATTCTGGTTACCTTGTCATTCTCAATCTCCACATAGGGTATGAACGCTTCCATTACGCGCCTGTCACAAAGCAAACCACGAGTATGCCCCTTTGTACGAATATCGTACATATCACTCATAGAGGTATCGGATGTCAAATTGTATTTTTCAAATTGATCCTCAGCGGTAAACTCGGTAAGTTCCTCCTGAAAAATGAAATTACCCATACAGTAGAATATAGGACATCCTTTGTATATTTCTATCGGGCGAATAATATGAGGCCCGTGTCCGAGAATGGCGCTCGCTCCTGCATCAATACACTTATGGGCAAATTCAGTATAAAAGTCGCCAGGACACTCCTTGCTCGGTCCTCCAACCTCGTGAGAGTGCATACTGACAACAACATAATCACATTGAGCTCTTGCATTTTTTATAGATTGAATAATCCTATCCATATCTCTTTTATTGGGATGAGTAACATATCTGGTTTTTTCTCCCGAACGTACATTTAGTGTTCGAAGTGCCAGAACGCCCTCGGGTAGCGGCGGTGTAAAGCCCTCTGCTCTTGAAATATCCGCCTGTGCATTCATCTGGCTGTCATTTACTATTTGCTGCAAGACATCAAATTGCTCGCGGGTAACCTCAACGTAGTCATCAACACGCAATCCATTAACTCCGGGACGTCCCGGAATTCTTCTGGACTGACGCCCTGCTATGGCGGATACATTCATCATAGTGGAAACTACACCAATGACGCCGACTGAGCCGTTGTTTGTTTCAAGGTAAGCAGGTGCTGCCGCTTCGTCTAGATTTCTGCCAACCCCCGCACTGGGAAATCCAGCCTTTTCAACAGCAGACATAGTCAACAAAAGACCTTTATACGAATAATCGAGAGTATGGTTATTGGCAAACGAAAGCATATTAAAGCCATATCTTCTGGCATCGTCCAAAATTCTGGCATCCGCCCGCAGATATGCACCCCCATAAAACTGATGTCCATAGCATGTTTCATCCGGAAAGGTAGTTTCAAGATTGAAAAATCTTGCGTCCGCTCGCTTGATAAAGGCGGATACCTCATTAAATCCTTCGTAGTTTTCGGGGATACGGCGCTGAGGTAAAAAGTCTCCTGCAGCCGAGATTGAAATTTTTGGTCTCATTGTACTTAACCCCTTTCTTACTCACATTATTGTGTATATCTATAATATTATATAGGAAATTCGTTAGTCAATCCTTGTCACGATAATTAAAGCATAATTTTTGCCAAAGGCATATGTTGCTGACATCCGTAAATGTCATTATCAACAAGGCTTCCGCTGATGTTCTTTCTTGGAAAAGTTATCTTAATTGAGTTTACAACATCATATGCTATAATTTCAATCTTTTCAGGCGAAACATCATATGCTTTTGCAATATCCTCTTTTTTTAAGGTCTTATATATGTAATTCATATCCTCGTTGTTATAAAAAATCAGGTCAAACGTGATAAATAAAGGACCAGCATTTTTACTTCTTAATATTTTTGTATAATCGATTAATGCCTTCATTTTCATACCTCCTCAATGCTTATTTTTGCAGTTTCAGTAAGAGAATCAACTTCCACCAGATGGAAAACAGAAAATTCATACACTTCTCCTGCGTGAATGTCAGATGGTGAAAAAGGAAAAGCAAGATTTCCGGCAGAGCATTTTCTGCCTTCATAATCACAGTGAAGCATTCTGCTTCTGGTAAGCGCACAAACTGTATCTGCAATTTCCTGTGTAGCCCCAACAACATCTATTATTATTCCAAGAGAAGATTCTTTTGAACCGCTCATTTTAAAGTTAATTTGATAGCTGTCCGGGGATAACGTGTCTTTCGTGTTTTCTTTCACGAAATCTGTAACTATTTTAATTATATTATCTATGTTTCCTATTGTTGTTGTATCAAAAATTGTTGCAGGGCTGATTGTTCTGTAACCCGAAAGTTTAACACCCTCAAGCTTTAGCGTTTTATTTTCGGTTTCTTTAAAAACCGAACCGCCTACTCTGACTGTTCTGTCATCTACCTGAGAAAATTTTGAATTGGTAAGGTCACAAACTCCGTCAGGTTCAAAAATCAAGTATGGATTCGACTGCTCATATAAGGTGTGAGCAGCAACTCTGTCAACCTTACATTTGCGTATAGGATTTGCAGGACGAAGTTCAAAATAATCGTCATACATATACCCTTGCATAACATCAGCTGCTGAAACAGGTTCTGAACACATAGCACCACATTCCATTATTTTTGCCATATGGAATGAAAGTCCCGGGTCGTAGCCTTCATAAATGCACGCAGAAGCATAAATTGCAGTGTCACAGGCTCTTCCGCAGAGGATTACATCTGCTTTTTTGTCAAGAAGCTCAAGGATGGGAGAGATTCCTATCTGGCTTACAATTCTTGCACTGTTTTCAATTTCTGCTTCAGAGAGTGGCATTTCACTACTCATATTAATAACCTTACCGCTTTTGTATTTTTCAAGAACGTATTCTTTTGATACATCAGTATATACAGTTCCAAGCTTAAAGTTAAGTCCCTGTTCTTTCGCAATTTCCAATATTATCTCTTTGAGCCATTTTACATGTTCTGAACTTCCTGCACCGCCTGCACTTCCTATAATAAACGGAGCTTTATGTTCCAGCGCCTTAGGGAGAGCTAAAGCCAAATCTCTTTTTACTGCATCACGGTTTGTAAACGAGTTTCCGCTTCCAAGATAGTATGGGCCCGGGTCGGTTGAGCCCGCGTCAACACCAATGTAGTCTACCTTCTCCGAAAAAGCAATATTTAGCGCTTCTTCACTGTAACCATAGCCAAGTATTCCTGTTAATGCTACAATTTTCATAGTATCACCCCTAAAAATTTTATTGTTCTATCTTTGATTATAGCATGTAAAAAAACATATATATTGCATTTCATTAAAAAAATATTGCATTTCCTGCAAAGCTGTGTTAAAATGACAATAGATTTTTACAGGAGGATCGCTCATGGCCAATAAACCTATGTTTCCAGATTACAACGATGTTGCGGATGATATTTATATTCAATATGTCGAAAATTCACATCGAACGGATAAACCACATATGCATCCTTTTTTTCAGGTGTTTTTTCTTATAAAAGGAAAGCTGACACATCACATCAACGACTTATCAGCAGATATGGCTATCGGTGAAATGGCAATTATTCCACCCAATGTTCTTCATTATATAACTCTTGAAAATAATCCTACATTCTATTCACTCTCATTTAATCTGTCAACTTTTGGAGAAATGAATTCAATTAATGAACAAGTGATTACCTTTTTAAAATCACTTCAGGATATTAAGAAACCCATTTTACCAAAAACATCAATAGCGGATGATGATATTTTGTATGTACAAAATCTATTTGAACGAATCTACAAAGAGTCAAATCAAAAAGAAACAGGCTTTAAGGAAGCAATAATTGTGTACGGAATACTTCTGATTACACAGTTTATAAGAAGATATCACATTACAAACCCTACTCCCCTTCAACACGAAAGTTTTACAAGTGAGCAAATGGTACTTAATTGCATTAAATACATAGATAGTCATTTTACTGAAAATCTAAATCTGGATAAAATGTCACATATGTCAGCACTATCTGAAAGCACATTTTGCAGTTGCTTTAAAAAGATTACCGGACTAACGTTCCATACTTATTTAAACCAATGCAGAATAAAATACGCCACCACACTTATTAAAAATAGATATAAAATAGTTGCTGTTAGCACGTTTTGCGGATATAATGATTTTGTTACTTTTAGCCGCAATTTTAAAAAAATTGTAGGAACAACTCCCCGAGAGTATCAAAAAATTAAACAGCTTACATCTCAATAAGCTGTTTTGTGAAATTATAGTCAAAAATTTGATGTCGTTAGTTCATGTCTGGTTCAAAACCGCCTGGCATCTACCCTTTTGTTTTAAAATTGATTCTTGTCAAAAGCCCAAGTCATTGAAAGAAGCGAACAATAATGATGCAAAGCGAAATTATTGCTTCGCAATAGCTAAATAACTCCTTTGGAGTAGCTAAATTAAATTCGCTTTCAGCGTTCGTAGCACATTTAGCTGCCGCAGGCAATTTAGCTGAGCTTGCTCAATTTAGCTCGCGGAACGCGAATTCAGCAGAAAAAAAGACAGATTTCGATAAAGAAATCTGTCTTTTTTTATGGTGCCTCCGGGCGGAATCGAACCACCGACACGAGGATTTTCAGTCCTCTGCTCTACCAACTGAGCTACAGAGGCATATACGACCGAGAAGGGGCTCGAACCCTCGACCTCCAGCGTGACAGGCTGGCATTCTAACCAGCTGAACTACTCGGCCATATATGATGGGAACTATAGGGCTCGAACCTATGACCCTCTGCTTGTAAGGCAGATGCTCTCCCAGCTGAGCTAAGCTCCCATATTTGTTTGCCGCATTTTAGCGACTTAATTATTATAATATGTTTTATATCCAATGTCAAGTGTTTTTTGAAAAAAATTTATATTTGGGTATATCCCTTAATAAGATATACCCAAATCCTTTATTTTTTGACAATTTTATATATTACAAAACTCCAGACAAGCGGAATAACGCTTATGAATATACTGAGATTGAGTTCAGAATGCTTGGTAAGTATATAATAATAAAGAAGTGCCATTAAAACTGAATAGAAAAACGCGAATGCCTTTGCACCGCCCCTAGACCTTATTCCGCCGCCCGAGAGTACAAAGCGGAAAATAAGAGCAGGAATAGTACATATTATAACCGCAACAAGTATAATTATGAGCACTTTTCCGAGTTTATCAACCATTTCATTGCTCTTTGTCTCATCTTTAATCGGTACATCTGTTATCGGGTCGTCTTTAGGCACATCTTTTTCTTCTTTGGAAACATTTGGAGCATCGGTAAAGATAACCGACTCTGCAATCTCTTCAAATCCGTCAGATTCTGCCGAGGTGAGTTCCGAGTTGAAATCTATAAATTTTATCTTTATTTTTTTGCCGTTATATACAGTTGTATACTGAATCTGGGCATCATTTGCCATAGACACGGTCATTACAAAATCTACATTTCCGGCTTCAAAAAGGTCAGATTTAACGATTTCTCTGCCTTGGTCTTTAAGATTTTTCTCTTCTGAAAGAACTGCATTATAAAGTTCGGCAGATTTAAGTTCAAAATAGTTTGTTTCATCTGTCGGCTGAACTATAACTACAATTTCATTGAAATTATCGGTATCCATAGCGTCAAGATAGATATCCTGAGAGTTAAACGATGACATAAGCGCATCATAGGTAAGACCGAGATTTTGTATGCGCTCATCGTCCGGCGATGTGTTTCTGTCAAACACATACATTGTATCTGGCAGAGAAATTTTTATGCCCTCAGATTCTATAGTATATGTATCGGTCGCATACACCAAAGATGCGCTCAGGAGAACAAAGGTCAGACATATTAAAAGAGAAATTATTTTTTTCATATACTCTTCCCCCTTTCACAGTGATGGGAATACACGCCTCTATAGGACACGGCACCCGTGCCCTATAGAGCCTTTAATTTAACTTACTACTGTTCCGTCGCTGATTTCCTGCGCTTTTTCGGGAGTGAGAACTGAGAGTTTGTCGCCGTCTTTTACTGCAAGAATCATACCTTCTGAAAGCACCCCTCTTAATTTAACGGGTTTAAGATTGGTTACGACAATAACTTTTTAGCCTCGTCAAGACGGGCAAAGAGAGGTGTAGGCTCTCCTACAGATACCTGTTTGTCAGAATTAAAAGCACAAAGAGTTTCATATGAAGTTTCGCTTGTGTTAATCTGAGCAAAGATTTTTTCTGATGTTTCAGGCATAAAGGGACCGATTAAAACCCCTATAAAGCGAATGCCCTCAATAAGATTTGCAAGTACGGTCTTTAATCTGTCCTGTTTTGCCTCATCTTTACTAAGTGCCCAGGGCATTGTTTCGTCAATGTATTTGTTGCATCTTCTTGCCAAATTCATAATGTGTTCGAGTGAATCTGCAACTTTTAATTCTTTCATACTCATCGCTACATTTTCAACGGTTTTTTCAGCAAGAGTTGAAAGTTCAAGGTCAACATCTTCTGCTGCTTTCGGATTTTTAAGGTCTTTGCCGAAATATTTATTAACCATGCTGACAGTTCTGTTTACAAGGTTACCTAAAGTGTTTGCAAGGTCTGCGTTGAAACGCGAGATTATAGTTTCTAAAGTTATTGTTCCGTCAGATGCAAAAGGCATTTCACGAAGTACATAATATCTTATAGCGTCTACGCCGAAATGCTTTACAAGGTCATCGGCGTACATTACGTTGCCTTTTGATTTACTCATTTTATCGTTTCCGGAAAGTAACCACGGGTGGCCGAAAATCTGCTTTGGCAGAGGCTCACCGAGTGCCATAAGCATAATGGGCCAGTAAATTGTATGGAAACGGAGGATATCTTTGCCTATAACGTGAACATCTGCGGGCCAGTATTTTCTGTAAAGGTCTGAATTTTCTTCGGTGTTATAGCCAAGAGCAGTTATATAGTTTGAAAGAGCGTCAATCCACACATAGATAACGTGCTTATCATCAAATGATACAGGCACACCCCATTTAAAAGATGTTCTTGAAACGCAAAGATCCTGAAGTCCGGGTTTGAGAAAATTATTTACCATTTCTTTTCTTCTTGACTCAGGCTGAATGAACTGGGGGTTTTCTTCGATGTGTTTCATAAGTGCGTCCTGATATTTACTCATACGGAAGAAATATGCCTCTTCTTTTGTTTCTGTAACGGGACGTCCGCAGTCTGGGCAAAGACCGTCTGTGACTTGGGTTTCAGTAAAGAAACTTTCGCATGGTACGCAGTAAAGTCCTGAGTATTCGCCCTTATATATATCGCCTTTGTCATAGAGTTTTTTGAAAATTTTCGCAACAGTTTCTTCGTGGTAGGTATCTGTCGTTCTTATGAACTTATCATAACTTGTGTTCATAAGGTCCCAGATTTCCCTTATCTCACCTGCAACGCCGTCAACGTATTTTTTGGGAGAAATACCGCACTCTGTTGCAATCTGCTCAATTTTCTGACCGTGTTCGTCTGTTCCTGTTAAAAAGAACACATCTTTTCCGATAAGGCGGTTATAACGCGCTATTGCGTCTGTGAGAACAATCTCATAGGTGTTGCCTATATGAGGCTTTCTTGATGTGTAGGCAATAGCCGTAGTGATGTAAAATTTTTCTTTGTTCATAACTCGTTCCTCTTTCTCCCGCACGAATGGGTGCAGGACTTTTTTATTTTTGTCAAAATATCCCGTTATATGCACTCTGGGTTAAAATATTATAAATCTACCCCGAGAAATTTCTTTGCCAGAACGCCGACAACGAATGAAATAACTGCAACGCCGACACTTATGAGTGACATTTCAAGAAATCTCGGTTTGAATCTCTCGCCCTTTGCGACAGAGATATAATATGTAAACCCTGCAATTATGAGAATTACAATCGCAATCATAATAAAGAGTGCTGTCATATATTTTTCATCGCCGAGCAAAAGGTAAGGGAGTATTAAAAGTGCAACAGTTACAAGATAGGCAATACCAGTGTAACAACACGATTTGAAAGCATCTCCTCTGCCCTCGCTCCTTGCCGACAAAAATTCACTTGCCGCCATTGAAAGCGTAGCGGAAATTCCGACAATAAGACCTGAAAGCGCAATAGTTGCGGTCTTTTGAAGAGCAAATGTGAAACCTGCAAGCGAGCCTGTGAGTTCAACTAAGGCATCGTTCATACCAAGCACCATACTGCCCACATACTGAAGACTTTCTTCATCAAGCATTTCGATAAGAGATGCTTCGTGCTCCTCTTCCTGCTCTCTGATAGAAACGCTCTCAGGCACCTCGTCTTTTAAGAGGTCATATTCTTTCTGTGCTCCGTTTTCGCCGTTTTCCATAAGTTTTATGGCAAAAGTGAAACCGAGAACACGGGCGATGAGTTTGAATTTAAAAACCTTGCTCTTTTCAGGCTTCATCTCTATTCCTGTATATTTTTTCCATATTTCATAATGCGCTTTTTCTTCACTGCTTAAACGATTGAGCGTCTTTTTATTTTCTTCGCCTTTTGCAAACTTTGCGATTTCTGAATATATAACGCTCTCGGTGAGTTCATTTTGTTGCATCTTTCTGATGATGCCAAGCGCTTTTTCTGGAAGTGTGTTTTGCATAATTACACCTCTTTGTTTGATTTCTTTATTGTTTTTTCATTTCCGACAAATCCGTCGGGAGTTTCTACCACATCAACTTTTTTGAGAAGATATTTTCTCACACCGAACAGGATAGCGATAGAAATTACAACAATAAGGTTTTCCCAGGGCTTTGCGTGTCCCACGATAAGTTGACGGGCAAGGGCAAAAGCAAGTACCTCAATAACCGTTTCAGGAGTGTGTTTGCAAAGCATTTTTATAAGTTCGGCACCGATTGCCAAAATTATAGCGCCGTCTAAAATTTCCACTAAAGAACTTATATCGCCAAAACCGATAGCAATAACTGCTGTGTCAAATATAAGCCTTACTGCGAAAACTAAAATTGCAAGACCTACGATGAAAGAAATTATAAGTTCGAAAAGATAACTTGTTTCAAACATTTTATCCTGTAGTTTTTTTCTCATAATTTTTCTCCAAAAGATAAATTATTTCACAATCTGGAACTGCTCATCTTCTTTTAAATCCACAACTGTGCAGTCATTTGCATATGTACATTCGGGCAGAATGATGAGTGCATTTAAGTATTCTTCGTTTGCAGGAAGGGGGGCAAGGTGCCAGATTGCAGCATTCATCTTAATAAGTGTGTGTTTAGGTACGATAAACGCTTTTACGAAGTCGGGCACAGGTGTACCTGCCGATGCGGGTGCACAGTGAAGTATCATATCATCATTTAAGGGCATTATCATTTCCCATGTGGTTGTGTGATATTCCTGCTGTTTGATGATTAAATCTTCGCTTTTTTTAACAACGATAGGTGAATAGCCTATTCTGTGGCAAGAATCTGCATTTATGCGGTCAGGATAGAATTTGTGAAGTTCCCCGCAAAGTGCGTAGCCGTTTGGTTCATCGATTTTACAGAACTGACCGAAAGGTGCAAATGCTTCTACAGTTAATTTTTCTGCTTTGATTTTTCTCATAATAATTCTCCTTTTTATAGGGTCTTTATTGATTTTGAAACACTTATACGCAATAATTATAACATACAATAACAAAAAGTGCAACAATTTAACACACAAAAAAGAGTTCTCATGCTATAGCCCAGCCCCACTGTGCAACCTGAGTCTGAAGCATACCCGGTTTCATAACTGCAAGCATTCCCTCGATCATATAGTCTGTGATGAGTGCTGCCTGTTTTGTGAGTTTCATTTCAATGTCTGATTTTTCGTATTTTATTTTGTAGTAGATTTCCTGAGCATCTACAACATTATCTTTGCCTACATAGTTGCAGAACCAATCGTAGGGCGCTACGGGCATAACTGCTTTCGGTGTTAAAAGTGCAATTCTTTTAGGTCTTTTACCGCAGATTTCTTCCATAACCTCTTCGGGTCTGTCTGCTTCTACGGGATATTCTTCGTCTGCAAGTTTGAGCATTTCAACTCTTGCAACTTTGCAGCCGCTGCGGGGTGAAAGTTGTTCTGCGACGTAGCAACCCTCGAGTCCTGCGAGAATTGAAAATCCGTTTTTGCCGATAACACCTGCAACGGGTTCAACTGATATGTTAGTGTTACCGCCAAGGTAGGGAACGTCGCCGTGGTAGTGTTCGTCTGAATACACTATACCTGCGTCAAAACCTGCTTTTTCGAGTGCCGCATAAACCGCTTTGTGTCTGCGCTCAAATTCAGGTCTTTCAACCCTTAAAGTTTTATCAAAGGAAGGAGCCTTTGATAAAATGTCTGCAACAATGTTTGCCTGTTTGTTCCATTCTTTTAAGTTAAACATAACTGCCCCCTTAAAATTTATATTTTTTTATTATCTTTCCTGTATAAGCCAGGGGATGTACCTATATGTCTCATAAAGATTTTATAGAAAAATCTTTCATCATCAAACCCGCACTTTTCAGAAATTTCAGACACTGTGGCATCTGTTTCCATAAGATAAGCACAAGCATTTTTTATGCGGACTTTCTGAATGGTTTCGCTTATTGTATGTCCCGTTTTTGCCTTGAAAACCCTGCCCATATAGTCCGAATTAAGACCTACCTGCTCTGAAAGGTTTTTTACAGAAATTTTTGATGCGAAATTGTTTTTATATATGTATTTATATAATCTGTTATGCGTGAGTTGGCATCTTCCGTAACATTTTTTGCGTCATTCTCCGCTTTTCTGAAAGCAAGGATAATCAGTTGGGTGAGATATGCCCTTATGTATGCTACATAGAGAGGTCTTGGGGCGGGGCATTTACAACATATAAATATGCAAAACGCAAGAAATCAGAAATTTTCAATGTAGCACAAAAACCAATAGAATAACAGGAAGTTTTTCTCAAAACAGCAAAACGAAAGGCTTGAGCATATACTCAAGCCTTATTCTTTATTTATTCATTTTTTCCAAATCGTTTTTGCGGATTTCAACTCTTCTTACCTTACCGCTGATTGTTTTGGGGAGTTCGTCAACAAACTCAACAATTCTCGGATATTTGTAAGGTGCAGTATGAGTTTTTACATATTCCTGAATTTCTTTTTTGAGTTCGTCTGTGGCTTTAGTGCCTTTAACTAAAACGATAGTCGCCTTTACAATCTGACCGCGTACTTCATCGGGAACGGGAGTTATAGCACATTCCAAAACATAGGGAAGTTCCATAATAACGCTTTCGATTTCAAAAGGTCCTATGCGATAGCCTGAAGATTTGATAACATCGTCAATTCTTCCCACATACCAAAGGTATCCGTCTTCGTCCATAGTAGCCTGATCGCCTGTGTGGTAGTAGCCGTCATGCCATACTTCGTTTGTCTTTTCTTCGTCTAAGTAATAGCCGATAAAAAGTCCGCAAGGGATATCATCTTTAACTCTGATGCAGATTTCTCCAGTATCACCAGTTTTACATTCATTTCCGTCGGGATCGAGTACAACTACATCATATAAAGGACTTGGTCTGCCCATTGAGCCGATTTTTGGAGTAGAACCTACAAAGTTTGCGATAGAAAGGGTTGTTTCTGTCTGACCGAAGCCCTCCATAATTGTGAGTCCCGTTGCTTTTTTGAACTGGTTGAAAACTTCGGGATTGAGTGCCTCACCCGCTGTTGTTGCATATTCAATTGATGAAAGGTCATATTTGGAGAGGTCTTCTTTTATAAAGAAACGATACATTGTAGGCGGAGCACAGAATGTTGTGATATGGTATTTAGCAAACATCGGGAGTATATCTTCAGAATGGAATCTGTCAAAATCATATGTGAACTGTGCCGCTTCGCAGAGCCACTGTCCGTAGAGTTTACCCCACAGTGCCTTACCCCAGCCTGTGTCTGAGATTGTAAAGTGAAGTCCGTCAGGGTTTACATTATGCCAGTGTTTTGCGGTCGGGTAATGACCGAGAGCATATTTATATGAATGTGTTGCAATACGGGGATAGCCTGTTGTGCCTGATGTGAAGAGCATAAGCATCGGGTCGTTTCCGCAGGGGGTGTCTTCTGTGCGGTAGAAATGCGTACTGAAGCGTTCCATTTCAACGTTGAAATCATTCCAGCCCTCTTTTTTGCCGCCGACGAGTATCTTAACCATTTCAGGAAAATCTTTTGCCGCTTTTTCCGCCTCGTCTGATACATCGCCGTCTGCAGTACATACAATCGCGTTAACCTTTGCCGCTTTGTATCTGTATTCAAAATCGTGCTCTACAAGTTGGTTTGTCGCAGGGATTGCAATAGCACCGATTTTATGAAGCGCAAGCATACAGAACCAGAACTGATAATGTCTTTTAAGTACAAGCATTACAGTGTCGCCTTTTTTGATGGCGAGCGACTCAAAGTAGTTTGCCGTTTTTGCCGAGTATTTTTTCATATCGCTAAAAGTGAATCTGCGCTCAGTCTTATCATTTGCAACCCACATCATAGCAAGTTTGTCGGGATTTTTCTTTGCAATAGCGTCAACACAGTCAAAAGCAAAGTTGAATTTATCTTCGTTTTTAAAAGAAATGCCGTTAAATACACCGTTTTCATCATAAGTTGATTCGATAAATTTATCAGCAACGGTTTGTGCTTTTTCTTTCTGAACTGCAGTCTTTTCAGTAGCAAACGGCACTTCGGGGTATTCCTCGCTTACCTCGCCGTTTTGCGGATTTAAAACAACTGCGTGAAATTCGCAACCGCCTTTAGATACTGCGATCATACCGTGGGGGATAATGCTGTTATAGAAAATAGAGTCGCCCTCATGGAGAACATCTACGTGATTTCCGACCTGAACTTTTAAAGAGCCTTTTACGATAACGTCAAATTCCTGACCGTTGTGAGAGTTAAGTTTCATAGGCTGATTCTGTTCTTCTTCGATGTAGGGGAACTTAACAAGAAACGGTTCTGCCAACTTATCTCTGAATTTTGGAGCAAGGTTATTGTACTCAACGCCGTGCTTTTTAAGTATTTTAAGCCCCTCGCCCTTTCTTGTGATAGCAAACGAGGTAAGAGTTGTACTTGTTCCCTCGAGCAAATCTACAACCTCAACACCACACGCCTTTGCACATTTATAGATGAATGTGAAACTGAAATCTGTTTCGCCTTCCTCTAAAACCTTGTAATCTTCTACAGACACACCTGTAAGTTTTGCAAGTTCTTCAGGGGTGTAGCCTTTTGCTTCTCTGAGGTCTTTGATTCTTCCTGCTACCTCTTTTAAACTGTAATCCATTGTTTTGTCTCCTTTCATTTTCGCATAAATTTTTACGAACTTGAATAAAACAAAAAAACCCGTCTCAAAGTTATCTTTGAGACGAGTTATATTAACCCGCGGTACCACTCAAATTACGGAAAAGATTCCGTCACTTACCGGACTCAAACAAGCCCTTTGCCTTAACGCAGCATTACGGAAGGAGTCTACTAAGGTTTCCCTTTTCGGTCCTCCGACTCAGAGGTGATAAGTCATTGGAAAGTTCCGCCATTGCCTCGCACCACCCGGCAACTCTCTCAAGGCCTCGCAAACCGACCGTCCTCGTCGCAGTCTTTTTGTGATATTCAAATTTGAGTGTATTATACTCCGGTGAATTTAATTTGTCAATAGTTTTTTTAAAAATTAGTACTTTTGCACATTGAAACGGGTATAAAGCAAGGGTTGAGCGATGCCCAACCCTTGAAAATTCAATATTTTTAATTACTTAAAGTATCTCTTTAAAAGTCCCTCTAAACCTCTGCCATGCCTTGCTTCGTCTCTTGCCATTTCGTGAACGGTATCGTGAATAGCATCAAGACCGTTTTTCTTAGCACATGATGCAAGGTCAAATTTGCCCTGAGTTGCGCCGTATTCACAATCAACTCTCCATTTGAGGTTGTCTTTGGTGGTCGCTTTCATATTGGGTTCTAAATCTTCGCCGAGAAGTTCTGCAAATTTAGCAGCGTGTTCTGCTTCTTCATATGCTGCTTTTTCCCAGTAAAGACCAACTTCGGGGTAGCCCTCTCTGTGTGCAATACGAGCCATGCAAAGATACATTCCGACCTCTGCGCATTCGCCGTTGAAGTTTGCCATAAGTTGTTCAAAGATATATTTTTTATCTTCTTCTGAAATGTCGGGGTTATTTTTTACGGTTTTAGCGTAAACGCCGTATTCGTGCTCTGCAGCAAGTGCTGCGCCCTCCTGCATTTCTTTGAATTTTTCCTGAGGAACTTTACATACGGGACATTTTTCGGGAGCAGAGTCGCCCTCGTGAACATAACCGCATACTGAACATACAAATTTTTTCATAACTTTTTATCTCCTTTAAAATTAAAATTTTTTACAATTTTTGCAGTAGCCTGAATAAAAGATTTCTCTTTGTGTGACCAAGAACCCGTCAAGTCCCGATTCCAAGTCGGGTACTACGGTAAAATCAAAAACTTTTCCGCAGCCCTCGCACCTGAAATGTCCGTGATAGGCGGTGTCGGCATCATAGCGGATATTTACGGCGTCTATAGTAAGAGTCTTAAAAAGTCCGCTTTGGGAAAAAAGTTTTACCGTGTTATAAACCGTTGTCTTTGAAAGCGTAGGTGCTTTCGGTTTTAAAGAAGTGTAAATGTCATCAACGGTAGGGTGCGATTTAGTGCCCTTTACAAAGTCATAAATCATAAGCCTTGTAACCGACGGTCTTATGCCACGGGAAGAAAGTATCTTTTCACTTGTCATAAAAGCACCTTCTTTCGCCAGAAATTGTATTTATTACATATTTGTAATGATTACAAAGTTAATATATCATATAAAAGTTTATTTTGTCAATACCTTTTTTGAAAAAATTTTTAAAAATTTTTGGAATTAAAAAGCGGTCGCACCCTAAAAATTTGGGGAACTGACCGCTTTTGTTGTTTAAGCCACAAAGAATAAAAACTCTCAAGTTATGAAAAAATGTCAAAGCAAATCCTTGCAGAGTTTCTGCTCTTCTATTTAAGATTTTCTCTTTTAATTAAATCCGTCATTGATTTTACATATATATCTGAAAGTTCTATAACCGCATCTTTTTTCAAAACTTGGTCTGCATCTTCCACGCCTACAACTCTGTACTCTGCCGTTTTTGCAGTTTTAAGTGCATAGAGAGCATCTTCAAAGACTACAACATCTTTTTTTGTAAGAGAGAGTTTCTCCGTCGCCTTATCATAGATATCGCTAACTCTTTTTGACGCACCGACATCTGTGCAGGTTATGATAAACTCAAAATATTTAAGAGTTCCTGTTTCTCTGAGTGCCATTTCTATATACTGGCTGTCCGTTGCAGTTGCAATACACATCTTTATGCCTTTTGAGTGCGAATATTCTAAAAATTCTTTTACACCGTCTTTGAGAACTGCTTTTTTGGTGTAGAGTTCTTTTAAGAGAGCATCAAAATCATTTAAAACATCTTCGGCACTTTTGCCCATATCATATGTGTCGCAAAGATAGTGTGCGCACTCTTTTATGGTGAAACTCCTTATGCTTTCCCTCAAATCTGCCCTTGGCTCTATCCCTTGCGATGCAACATATCGGGGTGTGAAATGTCTGTAGAACGCCATAGTGTCAAATAGCGTTCCGTCGGCATCGAATATAAAGCCTTTGGCTGACATTATTCTTTCGGCCAGTGAAAACTTACAACCGCAAAAATCCTGACGGTACATATTATATTTTTTAGAAAGTTCGCACGAGCGTTTATATCCGTCCCTCTTTTTAAAGTCGGATTTGAGATATTTTATCCCATAATCTTTTGCAATCTCTTCGCCGATTTCATTTAAAACTTCAGAGTTTTTCATAGGACTTACAGAAAGGGTAGTGGTAAAATACTCGAACCCGTTTTCTTTTGCATATCGGGCAGTTTGGGAAAGTCTTAATCTGAAACACTCACGGCATCTCTCTCCGCCCTCTTTTAAGTTTTCCATTCCTTTAGTTGCTTTTTCAAAATCTTCGCATCTGTAATCTGACGCCACAAATGAAACGGGCGAAAAATCCTGTGAAAACTTTTCACAGAAAATCCTTTGTTCCTGGCATCTTTTTTCAAATTCTGCCTGAGGGTAAATATTCGGATTATAATAAAGAACAGTTATTTCAAAATAATCAGAGAGCATCTCAAGCACCGATGTCGAACAAGGTGCACAACAGGAGTGCAATAAAAGTTTTGGTTTTTTCCCGTCTTTAACTAAAGGCGGATTAAAAGGAATTTTATTGTTCAATCTTATTTCCTCATTTCAAAGTTTTTCTGAGATTAGGTATGTATCTTCCTGCAAGTATAATCACAACGAGTTGAATTGCCATATTCAAAATTCCCGCAGGTGCTCTCATTGCAAGAAGAGCGTTAAAACCGGTCTTCATAAGGGGCATAAGGAAGTAGGTTGTAGCACCGAGATTTAAGAAAATTATCTGAAAAGCAACACATGTTACAATTTTTAAAACCGTCTTAAAACTTCCCTTTGTACTTTTTCTGTAGAAGAAAAGTCCGTAGGTAAATCCGTAGAAAAACTCTATCATTGTAATCTGCGGAATAATTGCTCCGCCGATAGGGTTGAGCATAAATGCAAGGACATCTGAAACCACTCCCGCCATTCCTGCCCAGAAAGGCCCGAAAAGACAAGCGGTTACAAAAATCGGAATAAATTTAAACGGAATTTTTATCGCACTGCCGACTCTGACTGTCGCATAAACCGCAAGTAGTACGGCTATTGCAATAAGGAGAGCAAGTGAGCATAGGTCTCTTACAGAGCCGATTTCAAAGCCTGATTTAACACCGAACACCGATGAGATAAGCCCAAGAAGAAGAGAGAGCAAAAATATGCGGATAAAAAACGCAAAATCAAGCGTGAAATTCAAAAACGGCGAGGCGAAACTAAGTGTAAATGAAATATTGTCGCAAAAAAGCGACGCGTAAATTTCTGCCCCGAAAAATGCCAACAGCACTAAAAATATTATAAGTGCAGACGACCTTTTCAGTGAAAAAAGTCCGAGTTTTTTGCCTGTAAAAACGGCAAGGGCGCAGATAAGCACCGTTTTGAGTACCAATAAAATTTCTGTCATAAAAAAATCCCCTTTCTATTTATGGCTTTCGCCTTTACAGAGGGGCTGTTACGTAAAAATATTTTGTAACAGCGGATGAGAAACAAACACCGCAAACCCAAGGGCTTTTCGTTCAAGGACTATACTCCCATTCCTTAACACTTAACGCGTTGTTTCTGCTCTGCATACAATTTTGTCTTTAGATTATATCACATTTTGTTTTATTTTGAAAGTTTTATTTGAAATTATTTTATACCGTAAACCGACATAGCATTTTCAAAAGTAATCTGGGCTATTTTTTCAAATGTTTCGCCTCTGAGTTCCCCAAGGCGTTTTGCAACCTCCGCTACATATATCGGAATATTTGTTTTGCCCCTGTATGGTACAGGCGCAAGGTAGGGCGAATCTGTTTCAATTAAGAATCTGTCATCTGGCACATACTTTCCAACCTCTAAAAGAGAGTTCGCATTTTTATAGGTGAGCGGTCCCGCAAATGATATGTACCAACCCATTTTGAGAAGAATCTTTGCCGTCTCCAGACTCCCCGAAAAGCAGTGGATAATCCCACTTGCATCAGGGTGCGCTTTTAAGATATCTAAGGTATCTTTCATAGCATCGCGTGTGTGTACTGCAACACATTTATTAAGACTTTCGGCAAGTGAGATTTGAGCATCAAACCATTTTTTCTGATTTTCTCTTTTTGAATTGTCATAGTAGTAGTCAAGCCCTATTTCGCCGAGTGCAACGCATTTTTCATCTTTGCATAGAAGAGCGATTTCGTCAAGGTCAGAATTTGTAACGGAATCGGTATCGTGAGGGTGAACACCTGCCGACGAATAGATTTTATCATATTTTTTGGATAATTCAATCGCCTTTTTTGAACTTGCAACATCATAGCCTATTTCGCAATATGCACCGATGCCGTTTTCAAAAAGCGATTGTATTGTTTCATCTCTCACGCCGTCAAAACGGCTGTCATTAAGGTGAGCGTGTGTATCAAAAAGTAAATTTGCCATTAAATATCAACTCTGTTTCTTACATCGCCGCTAAAAAATGCGGTTATATTTTTTATTATCTCGCCAAGGCATCTTTCTCTTGCCTCGAAAGCGCCCCACGCCATATGCGGTGTAAGGCATACATTATCAAAGTCCTTTATTTCATAAAACGGGTGGTTCTGGGGGAAAGGTTCAACCGAATACACATCTGCACCGAAGCCTGAAATTTTTCCATTCTTTATTGCATCGGCAACCGCCTTTTCATCGGTTACTGCGCCTCTGGCAACATTTACGATTATAACATTTTTCTTCATAATAGATATTTTGTCTTCGTCTATAAGTCCTCTTGTTTCATCAGAGAGAGGAGCGTGAATTGTTATGATATCAGACTCTTTGCATAAAGTGTCAATGTCTGCATTTTCAAATTCGGTTTTTCCTGTGCGTGTGTTTGCAAGGACTTTGCAACCAAGAGCCTCGGCAACTTTGCCGACCTTTTTGCCGATGTTTCCGCAACCAACTATACCCCACACCTTGCCTGAAAGTTCGTTGTATGAGGGTTTAAGATGGTTTGCCACACCCCCTTGGGTATATGCTCCGCTTTTTACGTGATGCATAAACTGAGGCAGGTTATTTGCAAGTGAAAGCACCATTGCAACCGTTACCTGTGCTACAGAATCTGTAGAATAGCCGACAACATTACAAACTCCTATTCCTTTTTTTCGGCAGTACGCTGTGTCAACATTATCATATCCCGTCGCAAAAAGGCAGATAAGTTTTACATTATCTGTGTCGGGAAGAGTGTTTTCATTTATTTTAACTTTGTTTATAATAAGTACATCTGCGCCTTTTGAATGAGCGCTTACCTCATCGGGCGTCGTTGACTCATAAACCGTAACTTCGCCTATTTCACAAAGCGGAGAAAGGTCAAGGTCTGCACCTAAAGTGAGAGAGTCTAAAACATTTATTTTCATATCAGTATCCTTTCAGACTGCATTTGATTTTCACATATTTTAATTATAAACAATAATCTTTATAAAATCAACTTAATTTCTCCTTTTTGCATATGTTTTTTCATTAAATTCGCCGTTGACATAATCTTTAGTTGTTGTTACAATTAATATATACAAAGAAAGGAGTGAAAACTATGGCAAAGATAAAAAAAGTTGCAGTTATAAATGACCTTTCAGGCGCAAGTCGTTGTTCTCTTACAACTGCAATTCCCGTTATATCTTCGCTCGGCATAAACCCGTGCGTTATGCCCACTGCTCTCCTTTCAAACCATACAGGACACTCAGAGTATTTTTTCAAAGACCTGACTGATGAAATGAGTGAGTTTCTAAAAATGTGGAAAAAGATGGACCTGTCTTTTGACACAATTTATTCGGGATTTCTCGGCTCTGAAAAACAAATTGAGATTGTAAAGGACTTTATAAAGGATTTTTCAAGCGAAAAGACAAAAATCATCATCGACCCCGTTATGGGCGATAACGGCGAGATTTATTCAACCTACACAGACGAGATGTGCAAAAAGATGAAGAATTTAATCTCAGATGCAGACATCATAACCCCAAATCTTACCGAGGCTTGTGTGCTTTGCGGTATAGACTATGTCGGCGAACACCCAAGCGATGAAGTTCTTTTTAAAATTGCAGACAAACTCTGCTCAATGGGACCTGAAAGCGTTATAATAACGGGTTGTAAAGACGATAACACAATAAGCAACGCCGTGTATTCAGAGGGCAGAATGAAAAAATTTTCATCACTTCTGATTCCAAAGTATTTCACAGGTACGGGCGATGCCTTTGCTTCGCTCATCGCAGGTCTTGTAACCCTTGGCAAGAGCATATTTGAAGCAACTGATTTTGCAACAGATTTTATACATAAATGCTCTGCGTATTCCCTCACCATAGGTCAAAGTGTGAATGAGGGAATTGCGTGTGAAAAATTTTTGCCCCTGCTGACAGATTTTCAACGCAGATAAAATGTGCTATAAAAAAGCAGTGTGATTATCTAATCACACTGCTTTTTATTATGCTTTTTAGTTTTGTTTTCTAACAACCGAATATTCGTCGTAGAACTTAAAATACGGACAAGAGGTTCTGCTTTCATAAAATCTCACCATTTCGTCTTCATCCATATTCATTATACACACATATTCTTCCCATTCTTCGTCATAATCAAAATATGCACACATTTCGCACTGCGTCGGAGAAGATGTTTTATTTTTGTTTTTCTTTTCCATTATTTTGCCTCGATTTTAAACGAATCTTTAAGTGTCGCAGTGAGGTTAAATATGATATTGTCATCGGTGGAATATTTATCAACTGCAAAATATCCGTTTCTCATAAACTGGAAAGTGTCGCCCACTTTAGCGGATTTGAGGTCAGCGTCTATCTTGCAATCTTTGAGTACCACAAGCGATTCAGGGTTTAAATTGTCAAGATACTCGTCAAGGTCGCCGGGGTTTGATGTAAGGAAGAGTTTGTCATACATATTAACGGTGGCACTGAGGCAGTTGTTTGCATCAACCCACTGAATTGTGCCTTTAACCTTTCTGCCGTCGGGAGAATTTCCTCCCTTTGACTCGGGGTCATATGTGCAGATAAGTTCTGTAACTTCGCCGTTTTCGTCTTTCACGATTTCCTGCACCTTTATAAAGTATGCACCTTTAAGACGGACTTCGTTATCAGGAGTAAGACGCTTGTAGCCTTTAACGGGCACTTCCATAAAGTCGTCTTTTTCGATGTAAATATTTTTAGAAAAACTGATTTCTTTCATTCCCGCATTTTCGTCATTGGGGTTGATTTCAACGCTTAAAAGTTCGCTCTCGCCCTCGGGGTAGTTTGCAATTGTAACTTTCAACGGGTGAAGAACCGCCATTGCTCTGGGGGCATTCTGATTAAGATTTTCTCTTACGCAGTGCTCGAGCATCTGAAAATCTACCACGCTGAATGATTTTGCAACGCCTATTCTCTCCGCAAAATCAATAAGAGCCTCTGCAGGATAGCCTCTTCTTCTCATACCGCAAATAGTTGACATTCTCGGGTCGTCCCAGCCGTCAACTATACCGTCGCGCACAAGTTTAAGGCATTTTCTTTTACTTGTAAGCGTATTTGTAAGGTTAAGACGGGCAAATTCTATCTGACGTGAGGGTTTCTCAAAATCACACGCTTTGAGTACCCAATCATAGAGCGGACGGTGGTCTTCAAATTCGAGTGAGCAAAGTGAATGTGTTACGCCCTCTGCAGTATCTGAAATGGGGTGTGCAAAGTCATACATCGGATACACGCACCACTTGTCGCCTGTGCGGTGATGATGAGCGTGGAGCACACGGTAGATAACAGGGTCGCGCATATTCATATTGCCCGACGCCATATCGATTTTTGCTCTGAGCACCCTTTCGCCGTCTTTGAATTCACCGTCTGTCATACGGCGGAAAAGGTCAAGATTTTCTTCAACCGAGCGGTTTCTGTAGGGACTTTCTTTACCAGGTGAACTTAAGGTTCCTCTATATTCCCTTATTTCCTCTGCACTGAGGTCATCAACATATGCAAGACCTTTTTCAATAAGTTTGATTGCACAGTCATAAATGATGGGGAAATAATCTGACGCATAATATACGTTGTCCCACTCAAAACCGAGCCATTTGATATCTTCCATAATTGAGTCAACATACTCAACGTCTTCTTTTGTGGGGTTTGTGTCATCAAGACGCAGGTTACAAGTGCCCGAATATTTTTTCGCCATTGAAAAGTCGATGTTTATCGCCTTTACATGACCGATGTGAAGATAACCGTTAGGCTCTGGCGGGAAACGGGTCTGAACCTTGTCATATACGCCGTCAGATAAGTCTTTTGCGATTGCGTCATTTATAAAGTTTGATACAATATGTTCTTCCATTGTCTATTCTCCTTTTTAAGCCGATGCTTAATTTCCGAGAGCGTTAATTGCTCTGTCTATTCTTTCAATAACCTTATCTTTGCCAAGAGTTTTCATAATTGAGCAAAGGTCAGGGGATTTTGTTCTTCCTGTGATTGCAACTCTTAACACATTACTTACATCGCCGACGTGTCCTTTAAAAGAATCAGGATTTTGCTTGTACTCTTTAACTTCCCTTGCAAAGCCTACCTTTTGGGCAAGGTCTTTTAAGTTTGCAAACCATTCCTGATTGTCTAGGGTTTCATCATACATATCTTTGTAGAGCGTGAGGATTTTTTTGGCATCTTCTTTTGAAACATTCGCTACCTCTTCATATTTTCCGTCAAAGGTTTCGTCAAACATAAATGAGAATGCATCTCTTACCTCTGACCACTTGCCGATGTCTTTTCTGGGCTTGTCGGGGTTTCTGTCAAAACCGAACATCTTAACCGAGAAATCTTTATCTCTTGTAAGGAGTTTATAGAGTTCTTCGTCATATTTGAAAGCCCACTCACTTGCGAGGTCATAAACCTTTTCTGCACTGTATAGCGAAATAACGTTTTTACAAACATCGTTTAATTTTACAAGGTCAAAAAGCGCACCTGAACTGCTCATCTTACTCATTTCGAGTTTAAACTCTTGCCATGGTGTGTTTTTGTTTGCTTTTCTGAAATCTTCAAAGGTGTAGTTTGCAAGGTTTAAAAGATATTCTATAACACCATCGGCGGGATAACCCTCTTCTTCGTAGAAACTAACCGCAGCCTCGGGGTCTTTTCTTTTGGAAATTTTTCTTTTTCCGCCGTCTTCTTCTTTCATAATAGGTGCAATATGAGCATATTTTGGCGGTTTTATACCGAGCATATAAAACATCTGAAGATGAATCGGGATTGATGAAATCCACTCATCGCCCCTTATAACATGCGTTGTGCCCATAAGGTAGTCATCAACAACATGGGCAAAATGATAAGTGGGAATACCGTCAGATTTTAAAATTACAACATCTACTATGTTTTCACTGAGTTCAATCTTTCCTCTTATGCCGTCTTTAAATGCGATTTTGCCGTCTTCTTTACCGATTGAACGAAGCCTTATTACATAGGGCATACCTTTTTTGATATTTTCTTCTATTTCCTCATACGAAAGGTCACGGCACTTTGCAAATCTTCCCCAGTAGCCTGGGAGGAGTTTTTCCGCTTCTTGCTTTTCTCTGATTGCTGAAATCTCTTCTTCTGTGCAAAAGCAGGGGTATGCCATACCTTTTTTTACAAGTTCTTTTGCAAAGCACTGATATATGAGCGCTCTTTGGCTTTGCTTGTAGGGGCCGTAGTCGCCCGACTCAGTATCATAGTCTACAAAGCCCTCATCAATATTTATTCCAAAGCCGAGAAGTCCTTCTAAGATTTTTTCAACGCCTTCTTCAACTTCTCTTTTTTTATCGGTGTCTTCGATTCTTAAAATAAATCTACCGCCCGAGGAGTGCGCAATCCTTTCTGAAATAAGCGATGCAAAAAGACCGCCGATATGCAAAAATCCTGTGGGACTGGGTGCAAAACGGGTAACTTTGGCATCTCCCTCCAGATTTCTTTCAGGATATATTTTTTTATAGTCTTCGGGTGTTTTGTCAATGTGAGGGAACAAAAGCGAAGCAAGTTTTGTGTAATCCATAATATCAGCCTTTCGCTACTTTAGTATATATACCATAATATTATACTATAATTACAGGCGTTTGTCAAAACCTGTTTTTTTGTATATTTTAAGCATTTTTGCACATATTATTAAAATACAAGCGCATATTTTATGCACTAATAACCGAAATTTAACCAAAAAAGGATTTTTTCAAAAAAGGTATTGACAAAGACTGGCAAAACTGCTATAATGCTTAAGTCGGTTGACGGTCTGCGGGTGTAGTTCAATGGCTAGAATCTCAGCCTTCCAAGCTGATTGTGTGGGTTCGATTCCCATCACCCGCTTACAATCATCTTTACAATTTGCGCCTGTAGCTCAGCTGGATAGAGCATCTGCCTTCTAAGCAGAGGGTCGGGAGTTCGAGTCTCTCCAGGCGCGTACTTAACCGCAACATTTGGAGAAGACTTACCACATATGGTGGGTATAGTTCAGTCGGTAGAGCGCCAGATTGTGGTTCTGGATGTCACCGGTTCGAGTCCGGTTACCCACCCCACTTTTTTCTTGGTATTGGGCTGTAGCCAAGTCGGTAAGGCACCAGATTTTGATTCTGGCATTTCGTAGGTTCGAGTCCTGCCAGCCCAGTTTTTCTCGGGATTAAGGCTCAAGCCTTTATATAAAACTAAATACGGGCCATTAGCTCAGCCGGCAGAGCACTTGACTTTTAATCAAGGTGTCCGGAGTTCGAATCTCCGATGGCTCAGAAAACAAAAAGCATCTCATCAGAGGTGCTTTTTTGTTTTCTGAAATCAATTAGAG
>JAZQDA010000160.1:0-4579 GCA_045546535.1 Clostridia bacterium
GCTTACGAGTCCGGAACCGATTTTTTCTGTTCCTACGAGTACTACGTTTGCTGCTTTGAGCATTGCATCTGCTGCTTCAATTGCTGCAACAAGACCTCTGGTTTCTACCATACCTAATGCTTCCTGTGCCATTTTAATTTCCTCCTTTTTTTCTGCTTTGACCTGTTTTGGTGCGATTGTTTCTTTTACTTCTGTTTCGTTTGCAGCACTTTTGGGTGCTGTGTTTGCCTTTGCCGGTGCTTTTTTAGCAGGGGCTTTGGCAGTGGTTGTTTTTTTCTGTGCCATATATATCACCTATTTTATTAAAGAGTAGGTAATATTTTTTCAACATCTGCGTGGGGTCTGGGGATTACGTGTGTAGCGATGATTTCGCCAAGTTTTGCTGCTGTTGCGCCACCAGCCTGAACTGCTGCGTTAACTGCTCCAACATCTCCTCTAACCATTACGCTTACGAGTCCGGAACCGATTTTTTCTGTTCCTACGAGTACTACGTTTGCTGCTTTGAGCATTGCATCTGCTGCTTCAATTGCTGCAACAAGACCTCTTGTTTCTACCATACCTAATGCTTCTTGTACCATGATTAAAAACCTCCAAATTTAAATATTATATTATTTTAAATCGTTAATGATTGCTATTTTAAGACCTTCCATTTTGAGATTGGTCTCATGTGCTTCATTGATTTTTGAAAGCGGGTATTTATGTGTGATAAGTTTATTGAGCGGGATACCGATTGCTTTTGCTCTTTTTATAAAATCAAATGTTGTCGCATAATCTCTTAAGGTATATACCCATGAGCCGACAGTTGTGATTTCTTTTGAGCAAATATCAAAGTGCGGGTTGATTGTTGCGTCGCCGCCGTTGATAAAGAAACCGAGTTCACAAAGTCCGCCGCCTTTACGAATGAACTTATAGATGTTTGCGTGTGCGATAGGTGAACCTGTGCACTGGAATGCAAAATCTGCTTCATATCCGCCAAATGCTTCTTTAACTGCATTTGCAAGTTCTTCCTGACCTTTATACTTTGTGAAGTTGACGCTTTTTTCTGCGCCCATTTCTTTAGCAAAGTTAAGTCTCATATCCTGACCGTCAACTGCAACGATGTTTTCAACACCCATTGTTCTTAAGATTGCGATACAGATAAGACCGATAGGTCCGCAACCCTGAACAACTACACGGCTGTTAAATCTTAAAATGCCTGTTGTTTTTGCTCTTTCAACTGCGTGGATTAAAACCGCACAGGGTTCAATGAGAATACGGCTGTCGAGGTCGAGGTCACTTACATTAAATACTGTAGAACCGCCTCTTATTACTATGTAATCTGCAAACCAACCGTTTAAGTGAATGTCATCATCGGGGATAAGACCGTATACATCTGAGCCGTTGCCGACATTCTGTTTGTTAAGGTCAAACATTGTGATGTTGGGGTCGTCTTTGAATATCATACAAGTAACAACCTTATCACCAATGTTTAAGGGTTTACCTGCGCTGTCTTTTTTGACGTTTTTGCCCATTTTGACAATTTCGCCTGTTCCTTCATGACCGAGTACTACGGGGATAAGACCGAATGGGTCGCGTTTGAATTCGTGAGCGTCGGTACCGCATACACCGCAGCCTTCAACTTTAACGAGGATATCGTCATCGCCAAGTTCGGGAATCGGGAACTGCTTTATGTCATAATGCTCAAGAGCAGTCAACATAGCAGCGTTTGCTGATGCTGGGATAGGACCGCCTTGGCTCTTTGATGCTTTGGGAGCATCTCCGGCTAAGACACCAGCAATAACTTCTTTTACAATTGCTTCGATATCTGTGTTGTTCATGCCTTGTCATCTCCTTTATTGTTCTATTATTTCTTTGAGGCACTCGGCTCCATAGGCAGAAAGAAGTGTATCCTGTTCTTCCGTGCCTCCGCTTACGCCTAAGCCTCCGATAATCTTTGAGTTATATACGAGCGGGTCGCCGCCGCCGAAAATAACTATTTTACCTTCATTGGTAAACTGTATGCCGTAGAGCGATGCTCCGGGCTGACTGAGAGGTTTGAGTGCTATGGTGGACATCTTAAGTGCAACTACTGTATAGGCTTTGTTAAATGCCACATCGTAACTTGCTATGAAAGAGTTATCCATACACTCTACTGCAACCGGACGGGCGTGAGCATCGGACACTGCAACTACAGCGTTGACTCCTATCTCCCTCGCCTTTTCTTCAACCTTGGCTATAAGTTTTTTTGCTATATCAAGATTGATTGAATCTGGTGCTTTGGATTTGTTGACCTCTTCGGCGACAATTTGTGCTATAAGTTTAATATTATCACCGGTCATAACAGTTCCTGCCTTATTTATTGAGTTTTTCCATTACTTTCTTTGTGATTTCTGCAATCATATCTGCATCTGATTTATCAGTAATTGGAGTTTTAACTCCTGCAGCCGAGCAACTGGGAACGCCGCAAGAATGGCAACTCATTCCACCCGCTTTAGCGCTGGGGCAAAGGTCTGCGGGGTGTTTACCGGGAAGACCGAACTGTCTTCTGATTTCATAAAGTCTCTTAATCTGTTCTTTATCAAATTCCTTAGGACCGCCGAGGCTTCTTGAATGGAAGAGGAGTTCTGCGTAGAATTCCAAGGATTCCATTTTGTGATATGCTGCAAGAAGTGAATCTGAATATGCGAGTGCACCGTGGTTTTCAAGAAGAACAGCATCAAAATAAGGAAGATATTTTTCTACATTGTCGGGAATTTCCATTGTGGAAGGTGTGCCGTACTCAGCAATCGGAACGCAACCGAGAGCGATAACTGCTTCGGGCATAATGGGCTGAGTAAGCGGAATACCTGCGATTGCAAAACTTGTTGCATAAATGGGGTGAGCGTGAACAACCGCTTTTACATCGGGTCTTTTCTGATAAACTCTGAGGTGCATTTTGATTTCAGACGAGGGTTTGAATTTACCGTTTGCCTGAAGAACATTACCTTCTGCGTCAATCTTACAGATGTATTCGGGTGTCATAAAACCTTTACTAACGCCTGTAGGGGTGCAAAGGAATTCGTTGTCACTGATTTTAACAGAGATATTACCGTCATTTGCAGCAACCATACGTCTGTCATAAATTCTTTTGCCTATGTCGCAGATTTGTTTTTTGATTTCAAATTCTGAAGCCATCTTGACATTCTCCTTTATTTAAGTTTTTTGTGTTTGTTTTTTTGTTTTTTGTTTTATTTTGCTTTGATTGATTTTATTATATCATATTTTCAACCAAATGTCAACAAATTGTTGTTGGATTTTCTTTGTTTTTTTGAGAATTTTCTGTGTTTTATCCACAAATCTTCAAATAATCATAAAGTTCATCCACACCCTGCTTTGTTTTTGAACTTACAAAGAAAATCTTTTTGCACCCCGCTATCTCGAGCCACAGTTTTGCAAGATCAGGTCTTGCTTCGGGATGGTCAATTTTTGTAACTATGCCGATTACCTCACGGTTTGCCATCGGAGTGACATTGGGAGGAAACAAGCAATAAGGCTCTGTTGCGGAAACGAGAAGTCCGCATATGTCTGATTCGTATGAGTAAAGAGCAAGGGCACGGCCAAGTTCTCTGTTTTCAGCATATTCGCCGGGGGTGTCTATAAGAAATGAATGATAGTTTATATACTGAGTTTTTTCATATTCTATTTCTTTGCCCCTTAAGACCTGCGTGAGAGTGGTTTTCCCCGCACCGCTTCTTCCCACAAGAATCAGTTTTTTCATGTTTTGGTTATGGGACATACCGTAAACCCAAGTGTTTCTCTTACATAATCAGTAAGAGCAGTCATAGATGATTCCACCTCAGACACGGTACCTGTTATTATGAGCGTTCCGCTGAAACGGTCAACAAAGCCAAGTTCTGCTCCCGATGCTTTTGTTGCAATATCTGCTGTGATAATTGCAGTTTCTGCAGGGGACATTGTAACAATGCCGATTGCTGATTTGGAATAATCTATTGCAGGGTCCAGACCGAGTTTTTTATAAAGTATACGGTCGGGGTTTGCTATTATGTGAGCAAGGGTAATCTGTTTACCGGGAACAAGTTCCTGGATAATACGAAGTTTCTGTGCGTTATCAGGAATGCCGTTTATTACATCCTGTAAAAAATCCTGTGTGTTCATCTGTTACCCTCCTATCTTTACTGTAAGTCCGCTCTTTTGTGCGGCCGTTTTTAAAGTTTCTATTTTTTCTTTTGACAAAAGTTCTACATCACCCATGAGATATTCTCTTCCAAGGCCTATATATTTATCGTAGCCAAGACGATGATAAGGAAGAAGATGGATTTCTTTTACGCCATCTAAGTTGGCAGCAAAAGATGCAATCGCCTCTATCTCCTGTGGCGTGTCATTGAATGTTGGAATTACGGGTACGCGGATTATAAGTTCCCTACACGCTTTTGCAATCAGCGGTGCGTTCCTTTTTATTATCTCGTTGCTTACGCCCGTAAACTGTTTGTGTTTTTGTTCGTCGATGTGTTTTATATCCATCAGGAATAGGTCAAGATTTTCTATTAAGGACTCTACTTTATAAAAATCGGAAAGCCCTGTTGATTCTATAGCGGTATGT
>JAZQDA010000161.1:0-10134 GCA_045546535.1 Clostridia bacterium
ATAAATTTTTCTTTGCTCATAATAACCTCCAAAATTGGCTGAATAAGAGTAGTTTTTATAAAATTATTTAAAATAATTATACAAAAAATCATTAGTTCCGTCAAGTCGTTTCATTCTACTTTTTATTTACATTAAGATATATTAGTTGAACAAAATAGTACAATGTGAAGTAAAAATCCCGTCGATTTAGACGGGATTTTTACTGTTTGGCGACATATATTACAGAGTTTTGTAAATTAAAAAAGGTGCATCAAAGAGATGCACCGAAAAATGCACAACTCTGTTTGTTGTCACACAAATTCTCTCATACCAAACAAGTATGCAGAATAAGAGTATGCATTTTTACCAAAATAAAAATACACACTTGTCTTAGGGGTATGATATTGAGAATTTATGTGACGAGTAAAGTATATCATATATTTTACGAATCGTCAATGATATGTTTATATTTTGATTTAATCCCACCTTTTTCCTTACATAAAAATTCCTTGATTGCAGAAAATATCATTGTAAAATCAAAAGCAAGGAGTTATATATATGAAAGCAACAGGAATTGTCCGTAGAATCGACGATCTTGGCAGAGTAGTAATCCCTAAAGAAATCCGCAGAACTATGAGAATCCGCGAAGGAGATCCGCTTGAAATATATACAGACAGAGAGGGAGGAGTAATTTTCAGAAAATATTCCCCCATAGGAGAACTGAGTGAATTTGCATCAAAATATGCAGAATCACTTTATAAAACATCTGGAATGCCCGTTTGTATAACAGATAAAGACTCAATTATTGCAACCGCAGGTGCACCCAAAAAAGAACTTGTAGAAAAACCACTCAGTTCAGATATGGAAAGAATAATGCAGGAAAAAACAAGTTTTATCTGCACTGATGATAAAAAATTAAAACTTATTGACCATAGCGACAAATATACACTTGGCGTTGTATCACCCATAATAGCAGAGGGCGATGCAATAGGTAATGTTGTAATAATGAAAGATAACGACAACACAAAAATAACCGATGTTGAAGTCAAACTTGCAGGTGCAGCATCTATGTTTTTAGGAAAACAAATGGAACTGTAAAAAGAAAGGTGTATAAAACAAAAAGTTTTATACACCTTTCTTTTTTAAAATAATCCTAATCAGTTCATAAGTTCGTCCATAATTGTGCCTATAGTTTTAAACATATTGTTTGCACAGCGGTTGATTTTTTTGTGTTGTTTGTCGTTTATAGGGTCAATCATCATTCCTGCAATAGCGCCGACCACCGCTCCTGCAGCCGCCGCACCTATAAGACTTTTTGTACTCATTTTACTCATCCTTTCAATGTTTTTATTAGTATTTGCGATAGAGTAAAATTCATACACCGTCTTTGATGTCGACTAAAATGATATCTTCACCAATTCCGGAAATACTTCCCCATGGAATTCTGAGCCCCGAATTTTTTGACGAAACAAAAATTTTATTTTTTTCAGGCACAAAAATGGCAGATATTTCTCCGCTTGTTGTACATATTTCAAAATCAGAAATATATCCGAGTTTTTCGCTTGTTGCAAGATTTATAACTTCTTTATTTTTAAATTCCGACGCTCTGAGCAAAACAAATCGCCTCCAATAGATTTTATTCTAAAGGGGGCGATAGTATTCAACCATTTAAATATTTATTCATAATCTGTCTAGCCACAGGTGCTGCATAAGTTCCGCCGTAACCCGCGTGTTCAATAACTACACATACGCAGATTTCGGGGTCATCATACGGGGCAAAGCCTACAAAAACCGCGTGGGTTTTGTTTGAATCGGCACCGCCTTTTGCAGTAACGGAGTTCTCGCTCGACCCCGTTTTGCCGCATACTTTAACACCTGTAATTTTTGCTGCCGTTCCCGTGCCTGTTTCAACACAGGAAAGCATCATATCTTTTATTTTATTGCTTGTCTCAGATGATGTAACTCTGATTCCTGAATTTAATTTATCAACCCTTTCAGAAATGCCTACTTTTGACACAATATAAGGCTCTGGCATAACGCCGTCATTTGCTATAGCAGATGCCATGAGTGCCATGTGAAGAGGCGTCATTTCTGTCTGTCCCTGACCGATAGATGCAATTGCTCTTTCAGCCTGAGTCATTTTTCCTTTCTGGAACTGACTCTTTGTAACAGGTAAATCAAAGCCGAGTTCTTTTTTTATATCCTTGTTAAAAAGAAATTTTGATGCAGTATCCTGCACATTTGATGTAGAAAGAGTGCTTCCTATATGGCAAAAATACACATTGCTTGAAACAGTAAAAGCACTGTCTAAACTTGTAGTTCCGTATGCTTTTTTATTTACATTCTGACATCTGAAGTCATTTTTTTCATTCCCGTCTTTTGACTCTATAACATATACACCGTCATTATCTTCATAAATCTCATCTTCAAGACCGTTTTCAATACCCGCAACCGAAGTTATAATTTTATAAACAGACCCTGGGGGATAAGTCATCTGAATTGCTCTTGAATAAAGAGCAGTATCTTCGAGTGAATCGATGTCTATCGTATCTTTTGAGGGGTCAAAGTCAGGCTTTGAAACCATCGCAAGAATTTCACCTGTTTTGGGATTCATTGCAATAACTGCACCTTTTCGGTTGCCAAGAGCCGAATTTGAAACCTTTTGAAGTTCGTGGTCGATGGTCAGATAAATGTCTTTTCCTTTAGTTTCTTTGTTTTTAATTTCTCTTGATATTTTTGAAATAAGTCCCTCATCAATAAGGTCGGCATTATATGCATTTTCAAGAAGTGTCCTGTTTGAATAATCGTCCGATACATAGCCTATAACGTGTGAATAGAGGTTTTTATAAGGATACTGCCTTACAAACTTATTTTGCTTAACAATCTGTGTATTTCCGTTTACAGTTTCTTCTTTTTCTATGGTAGTTTTTTCACTATATGCAAGGAGCACAGAGTTTCTGTCATAAATCGAGCCTCTCAGGACATTTTTTTCAATCTCATAGTTTCTTGGATTGTATGCAGATTCGCGGTACTGTTCGCCGTGAAAAATCTCGAGATAAGTAAGATATCCTATAAGAGTCAGAAACAATATTCCAAAAACAACAAGTAAATATATTGCTCTTTTGTTGTTCATACTATTTCCTCCTAAGAATATATATGCTCTAAAAAATTAAGTTTTATATTATTCGAAAATGCACCCTCAAGTGCCTTTTCCAAGTCTTCACACTTTTCAGTTTCGCACAGACAGATAACATTAACCACATCAGTATACGAGCAGTCAATAAATTCACACCCTGCCTCAGTGCAGACATATTTTACATTGTCAAATAATGAATAGGGGACAGTCAACTGATATTTGGAGTGCAGTGTCATTTTTTTAATCGAACTGTCTTCAAGTGCAAGTTTTGCAGCCTGAGTATATGCTCTCACAAGTCCACCAGTGCCAAGAAGTACACCGCCAAAATACCTTGTTACAACACATACACAGTCAGTGATTTTCTGAGCATCAAGCATATCCAGGATTGGAAGTCCTGCAGTTTTTGCAGGTTCGCCATCATCGGAATATCTTTTTACACTGCCCGTAATGTAAGCATATGCACTGTGTTTGGCGTCATAATATTCTTTTTTTATAGATTTAATAAACTCAAGTGCTTCATCTTCAGAGTTTATGTGAATCATATTTCCTATAAAACGGGAACGTTTTTCTGTAATTTCGCTTTTCCCGGGCCTTGACGGCGTAAGGTATGTATTTTGCATAGGACAAATTCCTTTTTACAACAAATTTAAATATTAAAGTGCGGCGTGGAAACACTCCCCGCCGCACAAAGAATCGGTATTTAATTAAGCAATATATTTATAGATATCTTCGGGGAGTTCAGACTTGTCTGCACTGATGCAAACAGTGAATTTAACGCCCGAATCTTTGGATATATTTTCAAGGCTTTCGATGAAAGAGGGAAGATTTTCCATATCATCGGGAACAATTTTAAACAAACTGTCAATGAAAACAGCAGTTATATCATAGTTCTGGGAGAGAATTCCGTTAATAAAACTTTTGAATATTCTATAGTTTTCAGTATCAAGATTTGCTACATCAATAAGTCTGACAGAATGGTTAAGGTCAAGAACATGTCTGTCGCCGTTACAAATGAAAACGATATTTCCGTGTTCAACATCTATTGCTTTGTGAACATCATCTATAAGTTGTTTGGTTTTTCCGGAGCCTTTTTTACCGATAATTAATTTAATCATAGTGAATTCCTCCTCATAAATATTGTTTGTTAATTTATTATACAATAAAACAAAGAGGATTTCAAGAACTTTTTAATAAAATCTTGTTTTTTATGCAGGTTTTACCTTATCAGGTACTGTGACCCGTGCATTTCCTGTAAGTAAATCAGCATAAGAGACAGATACCCTTTTTGCATTAATAAGACTTTCGCCCATAATGCGAACCACAAAAATACTGTCATATGCATTTTCTATAATACAGTTGTTGATAACAAGTGCTTTCCGCCCTTTTTTGATATAAAGATTTATCTCCCGTCCGATGTTTTTCTTAATTGCCTCACAGTAATTTTTCAAAGAATTTTTTTCAGTCATATAAACACCGCCCAATTCAAGTTATATGTATATTTTCTTCAAAAAGGATAAATTTATTCACGCATACAAATAATGTAAAATGAAAATACTAAATGCGGTGATAAAATGTTTGAATTTTTAAAATACACTCCTCCCACAGAAAAAGAAGAATTCGACCTTACTTTCGGCATACACCCTGAATCTGAATTAAATACGGATAAAAAACCTTTTAAAGTATCCGAAGATATTGATAAAGTTATAAAAATCTGCGATGAAATTTTAAACCTTTCCGTAAACGGTGATATAAAATTTCGCACATTAAATCTCAAGTGCGATAAGAGGGTAAAAAAAGCATTTTTGGTGTGGGTGGATGGACTTGCAAACTCTACTATGCTCAATGACTATATAATAAGAGCACTTATGAGCCAAACTGCGTTCGGTGAACCTGATAGTAAAAGCATAAGTTTTTATGTAGAAAATGTCATTCATCAGGGCGCTGTTTCTTACGGAGAAGATATGAGGGAACTTTTGTCTGGCATAAATACGGGCAACGCAGTTCTTTTTATTGAAGGATGCACAAACGGTGCTAGTTTTGATATTAAAACCTGGGAACACCGCGGAATTGATTCACCCGTAAACGAAGCAGTAGTTCAGGGGCCGCATGAGGGCTTTAATGAAGTATTAAGATGCAATAGCGCACTTATACGAAAATCTGTGAACTCGTCAAATCTTATTATGGAAACTTATTTTTTAGGTACGAAAAGTAAAACTCCGGCATCTCTTGCATATATAGACGGTATCATAAACGAATCACTTCTCGGAGAAATAAAAAAAAGACTTTCAAAAATCGATACCGATTATGTGCTTTCCTCTTTTGATATTGAAAAAATGCTTGAAGAAAAAAACTTTCTTCCCATGCCGCAAATAATTTCAACTGAGCGCCCCGATAAAGTTACACGTGCACTCATAGAGGGTAGAGCCGCCCTTATTTTAAACGGAAGCAGCGATGTTTTAATACTGCCGTCAAATATCACAGATATCATATCATCTCCCGAAGATGCATATCTCAGAAGTCCATACTCGGTATTTATAAAATTTATCCGTATTCTCGCAGTTTTCCTTTCACTTTTAACCCCTGGAATTTATCTTGCCCTTACATCTTTTCACACAGACGCTCTCCTTACAGATATGCTTATAACTCTTTCACGTGCAAGTCAGCAAATAGCCTTTTCTCCGCTTACGGAAATAATAGTAATGGAACTTGCGTTTGAACTCATAAAGGAAGCGGGTGTAAGAATCCCCGGAGCAATAGGCTCATCTCTTGGAATAGTCGGAGGTCTTATACTCGGGCAATCTGCAGTATCTGCAGGACTTGTAAGCCCCATAGTAATAATCATAGTATCTGTATGCGGCATAGCATCTTTTGCAATCCCCTCATATTCCCTGTCATTTTCATTCCGTATAACAAGATTTGTATATATCTTTGCAGGTGCGCTTTTAGGAATGATTGGAATAATTTCTGTATTATGTATACAATTATCGCTTATTTTAGGGACAAAATCTTTTGGCGTTCCGCTGTGTGTTCCGTTTTCACCAAAAACATCCTCTCATCCTTTAATGAATTCGATTTTTAACACACACTACCGCGTAAAACCGCCATCATATTTAAAAGCAAAAAAGGGGAACGGTAAATGAAATCTTATATCGGCACAAAGGAAGTTAGCGCATCTGTAGTTCTTTTTTCTCTTGCCCCGGCATTTTTAACTTTAATTGGTACAGTATGTACCTCACTTGCCAACGGAGCCGTTTTAAGTTTTTTAATTTCAGCGCTTATCTGCCTTGTATTTCTTGCTTTTGCAAGGATTTATCTCAAAAAAGCAAAGGAAGAAAGTATAATTACAATATCACAAAAATCTCTGGGTAAAATTTTTTCGGGTCTTTTTACAATCATTCTTTCACTTCTTGTTTTCTTAACTGCATCGGTCGGCTTTTGTGTATTTTGTGCAAATATTTCCAGCCTTTCATCTTTTTCTCTTCCTGAAGAAAATATCCGCTTTATCCTTGTGGCATCAGCGTGTATCTGTGCACTTTCGGGCATAGAATCTTTAACAAGACAATCTTATATTGTGTTTCTATCATCGGTCGTAATTGTGAGTTTACTTGTGTTAATCACAATAAAAGGAATAAATAAAGATAATCTCTATCCTATACTTGGCAAAGATTTTAAGGGGTCATTAACAAACTATAAATTTATAGGTTTAGGTGTAGGTTTAGCACCACTACTCTTAATATCTGACCGCATAAAGAAAAACCAAAAGGGAAAGAGAGCAATTTATTCTGCTTATTTGTGGGTATTTTTTATTGTGTTAATAATGATACTGCTGTATCTTCTTACAGTTCCGCACCAAATGGGCAGAATTTTTAATTCATCATTGGAAGCAGTTTTTGCATCTGCATCGTCAGGAGAAGTTTTGCATCGTTTTGAACTGTTTCTTTTAATTCTTTTTGCATTTCTTGCGATAGAAAGCGTTGCACTTTGCCTTTATTGCACATCTTATACGTTCTCACAACTCACTCATACAAATGATACTAAACCATTTATTTTGATTTTAACGTCCATTATATTTTTCGTGTCAAATCGAAATTTTTCCAACTCAGTTTATATAACTCTCTGTAATATAACAACACTGTATAGTGTCGCCTTTATCCTCTTGATATTGATTTTTGGCAAAATTAAGGAGAAAATATGAAAAAAATTCTTGTACTCACTCTTATTCTTATTATAATTTTTTCTTTTGTTTCATGCTCTGATACAAATGGGCTAAAATCGCAGAAAATTATAACAACCTGTGTAATGCAATATGTTGACGGCGATATCCTGTATACATTCATATCCGATGCAACGGGAGTTAACGAAGAAGGGAAGAAAAGTGAAACAAAGTCTGAATCATATAAGGTAAAAGAAAAGAATTTTTCAGACTCTGCCAAAAGTTTTGAAAAAGAGTATGGCAAACTTGATATGTCGCATGTGAACACTTTCATTTTAGAAGAAAATTATGTGAGAAACGCTTTGAAAAAAGATATAGTTCATATAAACGAAAAAATCAAACCAAGTCCCTTAATCAAAGTTTTCGTCGCATCTTCAGATGGTGAATCAATTGTAAATTCAATTAAATCTATATTTGACGGCGGTAGCGGAGAATACATTGAAGCGGTATATAAAAATAATCGGAAAAATATTTTATGTACATTATCAGAAATCGTTTTTTCATTTGAAAACCCTTTTTTTACAGCATCTCTTCCGGTTCTCTATGCAGATGAAAATGGTGCAGTAAAAGTTTCTGATATGATTTTTATAAATTCTGAAAAGGGGATTATTAAAACTGAAAAAGATGATTTTATGATGTATGAAGACTATCTTTTAAAATACGGAAAAACATCTGAAGGTTTAAAATTTGAAATTCAAGACAATTCACTTTTAGTAATGGCCAATAAAAATACACAGGACTTAAAAAATATATTCAAACTGGCACAGAAGTACAGGGATAAAGACTTTGATATTTTAAACTCTCTTTATTTTTCCAAAAAGAATTTTATGACATTTAAATCGTGGGAGAATTTTATACAAAACACCACAGTTAAAAATATCATATACCAGGGGGAAGATGTATGAATATTATTAAACTGGCAATATTCCTTTTCATAATTCTTAAGACTCTCTTTTGTATAAAACATTTTTTTAAACTTAAAAACTACTATTCGGTAATTACCCTTTCACTTCTTCTTATCATCTCGTTTTTGCTTGGGTTTACGGAGTTTACCGCTTGACTTTTTGGTATGTGTTTGCTATAATTTTCTGAGATGGATTCTATGTAATTGACATATATTCACATTCAAAAAGGAGCGATTTTAATGAAAATTTTATTTCAGGGTGACTCCATTACAGATGTTTACCGTACAAGAGATAATGACCCCTTTACATGTATGGGGATAGGATATCCTTTGCTTGTAAATGCAACTCTTGGTTTTGAAAATCCTGGCAAATAAGAATTTTTCAACAGAGGAATTTCAGGAAACAGAATAGTTGATGTATATGCCCGTATAAAAAATGATATTATAAACTTAAAGCCCGATTGTATGAGTATCTTAATTGGCGTAAATGATGTATGGCATGAAATCGGAGATGACCCCAACGGCGTTGATGATGATAAGTTTTTCCGCATTTACGATATGCTCATTTCAGAAATCAAAGACGCTCTTCCTGATATCAAAATTATGATTTTGGAACCTTTTGTTTTAAATGGGAGAGATACAAAAGATAACTGGGAATATTTTGATGTTGAGGTTAAAAAGAGAGCAGTTTCTGCAAGAAAAATTGCACAAAAATATAATCTTAAGTTTATTCCTCTTCAGGAAGGCTTTGATAAACTTTCTGAAAATATTGACACATCATTCTGGCTCAGAGACGGAGTTCATCCATCACATGAAGGTGCAGAATACATAAAAAGAGAATGGATAAAAGCATTTAACACACTTTTTTAAAATAACCTTGCGAGGTATGTAATGAATATTTATTTTTTAGGAACAGGAGCAGGTACCGAACCTTTAAAAGATGTGTATCATCAAAGTTTCGCCATTGAAACAGGTGGCTCTGTATACATTTTTGACGCAGGTGAAGGTGCATCACGCCGTGCTCATTTTTCGGGGCTTGACCTTTTAAAAACAAAAGCAATTTTTATATCGCATACCCATATGGACCACGTTGGCGGTCTCGGCGGACTTTTGTGGAATATGCGTAAACTTCACTCAAATGTCGGAAATTTGGGTTTTGTATCACCTAAACTTGTCCTCATTCCCGAAATATCCACATTCGATGCATATATGACAATTCTCAGAAATTCAGAGGGCGGATATGATACTTTGTTTGATGTTTCGGGCAAAGAATATAAATCGGGCGAGATATATTCCGATTTTAATATAACAGTAACTGCATTTCCTACAAAGCACACCGATAAAAGTTTTGCTTTCCAGATTAAATGCGAGGGTAAAAGAATCGTATATTCGGGCGATATTTCAAAAACATCTGACCTTGATAGCACGATAGGTGACGGATGCGATGCTCTTATCTGCGAAACTGCACATGTAACCCTCTCTGACGTCTGCACATATGCAAAAGATAAAAAAGTAAAAGCACTTTTCCTTACACATAACGGACGCGAAGTTATAGGAAGCAGAAAGCAAAGCGAACTTTTGTCTTCAAACCTTTTCGGTAAAAATGCGTATGTAACAAAAGATATGATGAAAGTAAATCTATAAACAAAAAGCCATTACTTACAAAAAGTAATGGCTTTAATTATTATTTAAGTTTATTTAATAATTCGCTAAATGTCTCAGGTACATCTGCTGAAAATTGCATATATTCATTGGTTTTAGGGTGTTTAAAACCGATTACTCTTGCGTGAAGTGCCTGACCTGACAAATTGTAAGGATTATTCTTTGCATATAATGGGTCGCCCATAACGGGAAAACCAATATAACTCATATGAACTCTTATCTGATGTGTTCTTCCTGTTT
>JAZQDA010000162.1:0-5275 GCA_045546535.1 Clostridia bacterium
AGTTTTTGCTGAAAATAAATATATAACAATCATCCATAACAGCGACAGTGTTATATATAAAATTCTTTTAAATATAATTTTCGCGGACAATTACTTAATCTCACTTCTTTTTTGAAAGATTTCTGAAAACATTTTTCTGAACATATACCATAGTGCCCAGCATACACTCAATCCACATGCTATGCCAAGGGCATATAAAAGTGTTCTTGAACCGTACATTCTAAACATTACCCAGTCTGATTTCAATGCATAACTGCAAGTATTAAAGAGTGCGCTACCTGGAATCAGCGGAACAACACCCGGTATGAAAAACACACTTGCAGGAGTTTTATATACCCGTGCCATTACTTCACCATAAAAAGCATCAAATGCAGATGCGAGAAAACTTGCCATAAAAATACTGTGGGAATAATATTCAACTAACAAAAATATCCCCCAACTTAAACAACCGCCTATTGATGCAGGGGTGAGAAGATTGGACCTTATATTAAAAAGCAGTGAAAATCCCAGAGTACCAAGTAGTGCAGTAGTGAGTTGAATTATTATGTATGTCATATAATCACACCCCAAAAAGTAAGATAGAAAACACAAAACCTGTTGCAAGTGAGCCAGACCAAAGAATTGTCTCAACAAGTCGCATAACACCTGTATTCGTGTCACCCGATAGTAAATTTCGTATCGAGTTTGTAAAAGCAATACCCGGTATCAGTAGCATTATATCCCCTACTATTACCATCTCAGCATTCAAATTAAACAGTTTTGATGTTGTGCAAATACAAACACCGACTATAAAAGATGTTATAAGATTGAACATAAAAGTGTTTGGGCAAAAACGCTGAAATTTAATTTGCATATAGCAAATTAAAAGTGAAAATACAACCGCTGCCAATGCATCGAATAAACTTCCGCCAAAAAATATTGAAAATGCTCCTGCAGCAAACATGCTTCCAATATACAGTTTTAATTTTCTTGATTTGTCATATTTTATTGCTTCAAACGCTTTAACAAATTCATTATCTTGAATTTTATGTTCGCATTTTAAACGACAAATTGAATTAAGTTTCTCTAACTTAGAAAAATCTGTAGATGAATTTGAAATCATTCTTCTTGATTGGGTATATGTATTTGAGTTTTTATCAACTAAGGTAACTGTAAGATTTGACGGGGTTGCATAGACATTCATCTTGAGTGCATCATAACTGATACCAAGTCTTGTTAAAGAGTCTTCAACTCTGTCAACCTCAGCACCTGAAGAAATCATAGTTTCACCAAAATCGAGCATAAGTGAGAGTATATTTTCAAAATTAACTGTTGTACCCATATGTTTACTCCGTATAACTATAATATTTAACAGTGAAAAATCCCCCAGAATAGAAATGAATGAAAATATAAAAGTTTCAATATAACTAGTCTGAGGGGATTATTTACTGATTTTATAAAGATTTCAGATTATTTGGAATCTGATCTGTCTATATAGTGAGTGTGAAGAAGTTCATGTGATTTATGGCCGCAAGGTTCACCAAGGAAATCATCATAAAGTGCTTTGATAACAGGGTTTTCATGTGATTTTCTGAGTGTTGCTCTTTCATCTTCAGTATAGAGTGCTTTTGCTCTTTCGGCTTTAAAATCAACTACTGCTCTTGTTGCAGCATCAATAACAGGTTGTCCGCCGCCATTGATACAACCACCGGGACAAGCCATAATTTCTACAAAATCATAATGTTCACCGGCTTTGATTTTATCAAGAATGATTCTTGCATTTGCAGTACCATGAACAACTGCAACTTTAACATCTTTACCTGCAATTTTGAGAGTTGCTTCTTTAACACCTTCAAGTCCTCTTACAGGCTCAACATTTAAGTTGTCAAGAGGTTTCTTTTCAAGGATCTCATATACAGTTCTGATTGCCGCTTCCATAACACCGCCGGTTGTACCGAATATTACACCAGCGCCTGTTGCTTCACCGAAAGGTGAATCAAATTCTTCGTCTGGAAGTGAATTGAAATCGATACCAGCCTGTTTAATCATTCTTGCAAGTTCTCTTGTTGTGAGTGATGCATCGACATCCAGAGCACCGCTTGTTGAGTGTTCAGGTCTTGCTGCTTCGTATTTTTTAGAAGTACAAGGCATAATTGCTACTGAATAGATATCGTCTTTATTGATTCCGTTTTTATCAGCATAATAAGATTTGATGACAGCGCCGAACATTTCCATAGGAGATTTGCACGATGAGAGATTAGGAATAAATTCAGGATAATAGTGTTCACAGAATTTAACCCAACCAGGTGAGCAAGATGTGATGATAGGAAGATTTTCGCCTTTTGTAAATCTCTGAATGAATTCTGTGCCTTCTTCCATAATTGTGAGGTCGGCACCGGTATCTGTATCAAATACTTTGTCAAATCCAAGTCTTCTGAGTGCAGCAACCATTTTACCTGTTACAGGTGTGCCGATAGGAAGACCGAATTCTTCGCCAAGTGCTGCTCTTACTGCAGGTGCAGTCTGAACAACTACGTGTTTTTCTTTATTGTCTATTGCGCTCTGAACTTTAGAAATATCATTTCTTTCATAAAGTGCGCCAACAGGACAAGAAACGATACACTGACCGCAGAAGATACAACCAACATCTTTGATATCTTTTTCGTATGTGGGTGTAACATGTGTTGCAAAACCTCTGTCTGCACATGTGATAACAGAGATTGCCTGTTTGCTGCAAGCAGATACACATCTTCTGCAAAGAATACATTTGTTATTATCTCTTACAAGTGATGTTGAAGAAGTATCTAAATCATATTTAATATTATCGCCTTCAAATCTGAGACCGTCAACACCAAGTTCATCTGCAAGTGTCTGAAGTTCACAGTTGCGGTTTCTGATACAGGTGAGACATTTCTTTTCGTGGTTTGAAAGGATAAGTTCAAGTGTATCTCTTCTAGCCTCTCTTACTTTGGGTGTGTTGGTATAAATCTCAAGACCTTCACTTACAGGGTAAACACATGCTGCCTGAAGAGCACGTGCTCCTTTGATTTCAACAAGACACATTCTGCATGCGCCGATTTCGTTTACGTCTTTGAGATAACAAAGTGTGGGGATTTTTATTCCGGCTTCTCTGGCTGCGTCAAGTATTGTATAAGAAGCGGGAACACTATAATCTTTATCATTGATTTTAATATTAATCATATTCATTGTTATTTTCTCTCCTTCTTATTTTTTACTGATTGCGCCGAACTTACAGGAATCCATACAAACACCGCATTTAATACACTTGTTGGGATCAATTGTAAAGGGACTCTTAATTTCGCCTGAAATTGCACCAACAGGGCATTTCTTAGCACAAAGTGAACATCCTTTACATTTTTCAGGTTCAATCACATATGAAAGGAGCGCTTTACATACGCCTGCAGGGCATTTTTTGTCAACTACATGCGCTACATATTCATCTCTGAAATATTTAAGTGTGCTTAAGATCGGGTTTGGTGCTGTCTGACCAAGACCGCAAAGTGCAGAGTTCTTAATGCTGTAGCAAAGATTTTCAAGTTTGTCGATATCTTCAAGTGTACCTTTGCCGCTTGTTATTTTATTAAGAATTTCTAAAAGTCTCTTTGTACCGATACGGCAAGGAGCACATTTACCGCAGGATTCATCTACAGTAAATTCAAGGAAGAATTTTGCTATGTCAACCATACAGGTATCTTCGTCCATTACGATAAGTCCGCCTGAACCCATCATTGAACCGATGCTGATAAGTGAATCGTAGTCAATGGGTGTATCAATAAGACTAGCAGGAATACAACCACCTGAAGGTCCGCCTGTCTGTGCGGCTTTAAATGATTTACCGTTAGGGATACCGCCGCCGATTTCGTAAACGATTTCGCGAAGTGTTGTACCCATAGGAATTTCAACAAGACCTGTGTTGTTGATTTTACCACCTACTGCAAACACTTTTGTACCTTTACTTTTTTCAGTACCGATTGTTTTAAACCACTCAGCACCGTTATTGATTATAGCAGTGATATTTGCGTATGTTTCAACGTTATTTAAAAGTGTGGGTTTGCCAAATAAACCTTTAACCGCAGGGAACGGAGGTCTGGGACGGGGTTCGCCTCTGTGACCTTCGATTGAAGTCATAAGAGCAGTTTCTTCACCGCAAACGAATGCACCAGCACCAAGACGGATATCAAGTTCAAAATTGAATCCTGAATCGAAAATGTTCTTACCTAAAAGACCATATTCTTTAGCCTGTTCGATTGCAATGCGAAGTCTGTTTACAGCGATAGGATATTCTGCACGGATATAAACATAACCTTCATCAGCACCTACAGCATATGCTGCAATTGTCATTGCTTCGATAAGTGAGTGAGGGTCGCCTTCGAGGATAGAACGGTCCATAAATGCACCAGGGTCACCCTCATCGGCATTACATGCAACATATTTTTTGTCGCTCTCGGAATTTGCTGTAAACTGCCATTTGAGACCTGTAGGGAATCCGCCGCCGCCTCTTCCGCGAAGTCCTGATTCTTTGATTTCATCTATAACTTCCTGAGGTTTCATTTCTGTAAGAACTTTGCCAAGTGCAGTGTAGCCGCCGAACGCGATATATTCATCAATACTTTCAGGATTGATAACACCGCAGTTTGCAAGAGCAATACGCTGTTGCTTTTTATAAAAATCTACTTCGTTGAGTGATTTGATATTGTTTTCATCAACAATTGTTTCTTTGTAAAGAAGTCTTTTTACAATACGTCCTTTAAGAAGATGTTCTTCAACAATTTCAGGAACGTCATCTGTTTTAACAAGGCTATAGAATGCACCTTCAGGATATACAATTACTATTGGACCAAGTGCACAAAGACCAAAACAGCCTGTACGAACAACTTTGATTTCATCCTGCAGACCTTTTTCTGCAAGGCACTGTTCAAATTTATCAATAATAGCGTTACTGCCTGAGGAAGTACATCCGGTACCACCGCAGACAAGAACGTGTCCTCTTGCTAATTCCATGATTTACTCCTCCTTATTTTTTCTCGGTTGCACCGATTGTATATTCGTTAATTACTTTTCCGTTCACTATTGTTTCGTTAACGATTTTTGCTGCTTTTTCAGCATCCATTTTAACATATGTTATTTTTTCCTGACTGGGAAGATATACTTCAACGATAGGTTCAAGACGGCAAAGACCGATACAGCCTGTCTGAGTAACATAGCAGTTTGCTACATTTCTTTTTTCGATTTCATCCATTATTGCTTTCATAACAGGTCTTGCACCTGCAGCAAT
>JAZQDA010000163.1:0-4501 GCA_045546535.1 Clostridia bacterium
ATATGTATAAGGGCAAACTTCCACCTGTGGCTCTTGAAGAAAGAGGAAAGATACATACCGTATTCACGGAAAAGGTTCAAAGACATAGCCAGAAACCAGAGATTTCATATGAGATTATCAACCGACTTTATCCCGACTTAAAGAAGTTGGAGATGTATGCTCGTACCGAGCGTGAAAACTTCGATTGTTGGGGCAATGAAGTGCCGGGGCTGGAAGATTAAATATGTTTTGTAAGCATTGCAGAAGTTTGATGAAAAGTGTTATGCGATTTGAGGATGGTATGTCTTACAGATTGTATAGATGCCCGAAGTGTTATTCTGAAACAAAACCAAAACGCTTTACTTTTGACGATGAAGAAATAAGCAAGAATAACACCAAAACCAACAAATCAAGAAAGCCGGTTAAGAAACCTGCAAAGAAACCCATTAAGAAAACCAATAAAAAGAAAAGAGGTAGATAAATGTATTGCGCTTATGTAACCACAATCAGAGAATTGCGAAAGCATAGCAATGCTGACCGTTTACAGTGTGCTACGATTTTCGGCAATAACGTAATTGTCGATTTGAGTTATCAGGCAGGACAGAGAGTTATCTATTTCCCTGTGGATGGTCAGTTAGGTGAGGACTTCGCAAAAGAAAACAATCTTGTGAGAGTCAAGGATGCTGAAGGTAATAATACCGGTGGTTATCTTGACCCAGACAAGAGAAACATCACGGCTCTTAAACTTCGTGGTGAACAGTCAGATGGTCTTGTTCTTCCTCTCGAAGTGTTGAGCAAGTACACCGACATTGAGAAGTTGACTGACGGTGAGCAGATTACCACTCTCAACGGATATGAGATTTGCAGAAAGTACATTCCGAGAAGCAACAGACAGAATAAGTACGGCTCTCCCGGAGTGAGCAAAACCAGAAAGTCTCGTAAGGATGAAAATGAAAAAGTTTCTTATCCTTTCTTTGTTGAGCATATCGACACCGCACAACTTGCCTATAATCAGGGAGCATTTAAGCCGGGTGATACCTGCTACATTACCTTGAAGATGCACGGAACTTCCGCAAGAACTATGAATGCAGTTGAGGTAACTACAAAGAGACCTCCTCGTGTATTGAAGAAAGTGTTCCGTCTTAAAGACAAAACCACAAGACAGTATAAGACTGTTAGCGGTACGAGACGAGTTACTTTGAGAGATTATGGCGATGGCGGTTGGTACGGCAGCAATGCTTTCAGAGAAAAGTATCATAACTTTTTCAGAGACAGACTGCCAAAGGGCGTAGAAATCTTCTATGAGATTGTCGGCTGGGTCAATGAGAATACTACCATTATGGGTAGATGCTCCAATAAGTTGATTAAGGATAAGGAGTTCTCCAAGCAGTACGGCGCAGAAACCGTGTTCTCTTACGGCTGCGAAGTTGGTCAGAATGATTGCTATGTCTATCGTATGACTTTGACCAATGAGGACGGCTTTACTGTTGAAGTACCTTGGGAGCAGGTTCTTATTGAATGTGAGAAGATGGGCGTTAAGTGCGTTCCTACCTTTGAGAAATTTACATATACCACTTGGGAAGATTTGATGTCTCGTGTGGAGAAATACTACGACGGTGCAGACCCTATCGGTGGAAGCCATATTCGGGAGGGGGTAGTTGTCAGAATCGACAACAGACCAAGTTTTACTGCTTACAAGCACAAGAACTTCAACTTCAAGTGTCTTGAAGGAATCATTAAAGACACTTCTGATGCTCCTGATATGGAAGAAGCAGAAGAACTCATTATTGAGACTACTAATTAAGAAAGGAGATATTCGCTATGGCTATGACTGATGAACAAGAGAAGCAGTTGGAAGAACTTTTCAAAACGAAGTTAAAGGAACAGTACAACCGAGGATTGCACGTTGGTATCTTATCTGTCAGCAAGGTAGTCCTTGATAAGTTGAATGACAGTTCAAAGCCGTTGATGAAACGCATTGAAGATGTCAAGAAATTCTGTTCTACTCCGTGGAACAAGCAGAAGAAGATTGAGCAAGCCTTGAACGAAGCATCTGCAAAAGCGGAGCAGACTGCCGAAACTCCCGCTCCTTCAGAGGACAATAGCGGTGAAAATGCCGTAGAAAACGGCGAAAACTGATAATAAAATCAGACTTTTATTATCGGTTATTCAAAGGCGAATTAGAGGTATAGAAAATGAATGTATTTAGACGATTAGAGGCTAATGTGCCGCTTATGATTATGTTGGCAGGATTGCCGGGTAGTGGCAAAAGCACGGTAGCCGAATCAATCCACACTTCGGGGGATAACGAGAAATACAAACCAGTTATCCACTCATCTGATGGTTTAAGAAAAGAACTCTTTGGTGATGAAGCAACGCAAGGAGATAACAACAAACTGTTTACAGAATTGCACAAGAGGATTAAGGCAGATTTGATTGCTGGTAAAGATGTAATCTATGATGCTACCAATATCAACAAGAAACTTCGTAAGCAGTTTTTGAACGAATTAAGAAACATCTCTTGCACACCTATTTGTCTGTGTGTAATGACTTCATATGAAACTTGCTTGAAAAACAATGAGAAAAGGGAACGTAAAGTTCCGGTAGAAGTTATTAAGCGAATGCAGATGAATTGGCAACCGCCTCATTACAGTGAGGGTTTTAGAGAAATCAAATACATATTTTCTAATCTCGATGACGAGTATGCGGATAAGTTTACAATCCGTGATTTCTTTAAAGTAGCAAATGATTTCGACCAAGAAAATAGTCATCACGCACTTTCTCTTGGAGAACATTGCACAAAGGCTGCAACATACATCCAAGAGCATTGTCCCGATAATTTCCCTCTTTTGATTGCCACTATGTTGCACGATAATGGCAAACTCCACACAAAGACAAGGACAAATGCAAAAGGAATTGAAGATGGTAACTGCCACTATTACCAGCATCACTGTGTTGGAGCATACAATGTTCCTTTCTATCTTCATTATGCGAACCAATTCACAGAAGAAGATTTTACATATATATCAAACTTAATCTACTACCATATGCATCCGTATTGCCAATGGAAGCAGTCAGAAAAAGCATTCAACAAAGATAAGACAATTTTGGGTGATAAGTTATTCAAAGACATTATGTTACTGCACGATGCGGATTTATATGCTCATTAAAATTCGTTCCTCATAATATGTGGGACTTTATATAGATACTTCACTTTGAGGTCGGTGGTTAATTTGATTGTATTTAAGTAAGCAAACAAACAATATGGAATAACACTAAAACGAAACTATTAAGAATGGAGAAACATACAGAAATGTCAAACGAAGTAAAAGATATTTTCAATACGCTCAATGGCGTAGATGTTTCCGGCAAGGTCAAGGAAAAGGGCGGTCTTTCATACCTCTCTTGGTCATCCGCTTGGTCGGAAGTTAAGAAGAAGTACCCCGATGCTACATACGAGATTAAGCCACAGGTAATGGATGAGGGTGGCAACACAAGATTCTGGCACGATGACGGCAAGACTGGCTGGGTTGAGGTTTCCGTGACTATCGGTGGCATTACCCACACAGAGGTTCTTGCAATTATGGACTTCAAGAATAAGTCTATTCCCGCAGCAGACATTACCTCTGTTGATGCCAACAAGAGTATGAAGCGTTGTCTCGTTAAGGCTTGTGCAATGCACGGTCTCGGCTTGTATATCTACGAGGGTGAAGATTTGCCCGAAGATGCAGCCAAGTTGATTGACCTTCAGGAAGAAGTAACTGAACTTGCCAAGAAGAAGTCTGGATTGTCAGACAAGGCAAAGGAGAAGTCAATCGAACTCTGCAAGGAAGCAGAAAAGGAAGCAAATCCTGACTTGGATGATGAACTCATCACCGGCAAGATTTCAAATATCAATGATGTCGCAATTCTCGAAAACTTGAAGAAGAAATTGCTGGCAGTAAGAAAGTAAAGTGAGGTAATAACTATGGGTTTCAGACAGAGAGACAGTGAGGGTCGTGGCGGTTTCGCACGAATCTGGTCTGTTGAGGACAAGGGCAATTATTCTATTGCCAAGGTAAGCACAAGCAAGAAGCGCAAGGATGGCAGTTACGAGACTGACTTTCAGGACGGCTTTGTTCGCTTGATTGGTTCTGCACACGAAAAGGCACAGACCTTGAATATTGGAGAAAAGGGTGTAGCAATTCAGATTACTTCTTGCGAGGTAACTACTCCTTATGATGCACAAGCCAAGAAGGGCTATGTGAATTACGCAATTTTTGCATTCGACATTCCCGATGGTAATGACAGCGGTGATGCTGCACCTGCAAAGAGTGGTAAGAAGTCTACGGCAAAGACTTCCAAGGCAAAGACCAAGAAGGATGCTCCTGTTGATGATGAGCAGGGCGAGGACGATTTGCCGTTCTAATCTATGGCAGAGCAGACCAATCCCAATATTGAGCGGTTTGAAAGTCTGTTAAGAAGCACCGAGAGAGCGGGTATGGATAGTCTGATGGAGTTTATTCGTAAGTCAGACTTCTAT
>JAZQDA010000164.1:0-4315 GCA_045546535.1 Clostridia bacterium
GATCATAATATTTGTGTGTTATTATCATTGACATAACTATTAAAATTTCGTATAATTACGTTAAAGAAAATATGACTTGGAGGATTATCAAATGTTAGTTTCAGCAAAAGAGATGTTATTAAAAGCAAAAGCAGGTAAATATGCAGTTGGTCAGTTCAATATCAACAATCTTGAATGGGCAAAATCAATTCTTCTTACCGCCGAAGAACTTAAATCTCCTGTAATTTTAGGTGTATCTGAAGGTGCAGGGAAATATATGTGTGGTTACACAACTGTAGTCGGTATGGTAAAAGGAATGATTAACGAACTTGGAATTACAGTTCCTGTTGCAATTCACCTTGATCACGGCAGTTATGAACATGCTCTTAAATGTATAGATGCAGGTTTTTCTTCAGTAATGTTCGATGGTTCACATTATCCGATTGATGAAAATATTGAAAAAACCAAAGAACTCGTTAGAATAGCAAACGAAAAGGGAATATCTGTTGAAGCAGAAGTTGGCGCTATCGGTGGCGAAGAAGATGGCGTAATAGGTAATGGCGAAGTTGCAGATGTAGATGAATGCAAAATGATTGCAGGTCTTGGCGTTGATATGCTTGCTGCTGGTATTGGTAATATTCACGGTAAATACCCTGAAAACTGGGCAGGACTGCGTTTCGATGTTCTCGAAAAAATAAGCGAAGCAACATCTCCCATGCCTTTAGTTCTTCACGGAGGCACAGGTATTCCTGAAGATATGATTAAAAAAGCAATTTCTCTCGGCGTTTCCAAAATCAACGTTAACACAGAATGTCAACTTTCTTTCTGCGCCGCTACAAGAAAATATATTGAAGAAGGCAAAGACCTTCAGGGTAAAGGTTTCGACCCCAGAAAACTCCTCGCACCCGGTTGTGAAGCAATAAAAGCAACTGTAAAAGAAAAAATGGAACTTTTCGGTTCAGTAGGAAAAGCGTAATAATTAACTTTGTTTTCAAAAAAGCAGATGGTCACTAAACCATCTGCTTTTTTATTTTTCTTCTAAAAACACATTGAATTCAACCGAATAATGATGTATAATTAGTTATATAAAAATACTTTTTGATTGTATGGAGATATTTGTATGTACAAAGAAATTAAACAACTAAAAACTGAAACAAAATTCAACAATGAAGGCAAAGAGAAAATGTTTAAGACCAACCTTGCAGACTTTGATGCATCGGATCCGAGAATCAGACTTTTTTCTTTGGTACAGATAAAGCCGGGCGAAGAAGTGGAATATCATATGCATGTAGGCGAGAGTGAAACTTTCTTTATTCTTTCAGGAAAGGGAGTTTATAATGATAACGGCAACAAGGTTGATGTGGTTCCGGGAATGGTAACATTAACCCCCTCAGGTCAAGGACACTCTATTAAAAATACCGGTATTGAAATGCTTGTTTTTATTGCCCTTATACTTGTTGACTAAATAACAATATTGTGAATACAACACTTTTGCAAATATTAATAATACTAAGTTATAAAAACAAATGTTTTAAATATATTAACATAATAAAAAGTTATTTTTGGCTCCGACGGATATGAAAGGAGAAAATATGGAACGCAAAAGCGGCATTTTGATGCATATTTCGTCGTTATACGGTGATTATTCTGTAGGTGGCTTTGGTGATGAAGCGAAACACTTTGCGAATTTTCTTGCAGACTGCGGTTTTTCATACTGGCAGGTTCTTCCATTTTGTATGACAGATGAGTATAATTCACCTTACAAATCATTTTCCGCTTTTGGAGGAAATCCATATTTCATTGACTTGAATAAACTTTATGAAAAAGGGTTGATAACAAAAACTGAACTTGTCGAAAACCGTCAGATGAACCCTTATGTTTGTGAGTTTGACAGACTTTCGCAGATGCGCATAGTTCTTCTTATTAAAGCGGCTTCAAGAGTTGAAAATAGGCTTGAAATTGAAAACTATATTGCTGAAAACCCATATCTTGCAAGGCTTTGTGAGTTTATGGCTTTGAAAGATGCCAACAGTGGTGCTCCTTGGGTTGAATGGAAAACAGATAAATTCGATGATGAGATTTTGTTTGCATGGAAATTTATACAGTACGAGTTTTTCAATCAGTGGGAAGAGATTAAGAAGTATGCAAACAGTAAAAATATAAAAATCATAGGGGATATTCCGATTTATGTTTCACAAGACAGTTGCGATGTATGGAGCAACACACAGCAGTATCATCTTGATAAGGACGGACACCCCGCTCTTGTTGCAGGTGTTCCGCCAGATTACTTCAGTGAGAATGGACAACTGTGGGGCAATCCCATTTATAATTGGGAAGAAATGAAAAAGGATGGCTATAAATGGTGGCGTGACCGCATTTCACATATGTCAAAGATGTTTGATGCTCTGCGTATTGACCATTTTCGTGGATTTGAATCATATTGGGCAGTGCCGTCGACGGCTGAAACTGCAAAGTTCGGCAAATGGCAAAAGGGTCCGGGAATGGATTTGATCGATGTTATAAAAGAGGCGGCAGGAGATAATTTGATTATTGCTGAGGATTTAGGTGACATCACTCCTGAAGTTTATGAATTTGTAAATAAAAGCGGATTCCCCGGAATGCGTGTATTTCAGTTTGGGTTTTTATCGGAATGTGACAACATTCACAGACCCCATAACTATCCGGAAAACTGTGTGGCATATACAGGAACACACGATAACAATACACTTCTAGGATATCTGCAGGAACTTGATGACAACGCACGAAGTAATATGCTTCGTTATTGCGCTCATACTGAGGATTGGCAAAGCGGCTGTGCGAGTATAATCAGAATGATGATGTCAAGTCACGCAGGGATTGTTATAATGCCGATTCAGGATTTGCTTGGCTTTGGTGCTGATACAAGAATGAACACTCCGGGCAGGAAGGAAAAAAACTGGCAGTTCCGTATTACCCGTGACCAACTTGAAAGCATTGACAAAAACAGATTTAAAGATTTAAACAGATTATATTCAAGATAGCGGTATACTCAAACTGAACAGTACGGAAACAAGACTATTCACTTAATTTATTTAAGTCTGCACTAAAGAATATATTATAGTTGCCTCTTGCATTTTTATTTTCATGATAGCATTATTTACAATAGGTTTTGTATTAAAAAAGAGAAAAGATTAATTCTATAAGACTACAAATAATATATCAAACTCAATTTTTAAGGAGAATGCGTATGAGATATTCTATGTGTTTTGGTAAAAAGAGTTCAAGAATTATTTTAGGAACTGCTTATTTTGGTGATGGAATCAGCAAAGATGATGCGTTTTTAATGATGGACAAGTTTCGTGAAATGGGCGGGACACATATTGATACAGCAAGGCTTTATGCAGACGGAAGAGCCGAAGAGATAGTGGGAGAGTGGCAACTATGCCGAAATGCTAAAGAAATGATAATTTCATCAAAAGGCGGATATTATGATGTTGATGCGGGTGAAACGCCTCGAATGAATCCCAAAGGTATTTTATATGATTTAGAAAAAACTCTTAAAGCATTAAAACGTGATACAATAGAATTTTATTGGCTTCACAGAGATGATGAAAGTGTACCTGTGGAAGAAATAATTGATTTTATGAATAATCTTATAAAATCTGGAAAAATATTAAAGTTCGGTGCATCAAACTGGACTTCTGCAAGAATTAAAAGCGCTAATGAATATGCGAAAAATAACGGACTTATAGGGTTCGAAGCAAGTCAGATTCGATTTAATCCGGCATACTGTCTGGGCGAAAGAACAGGTCTAGTGGGCATGGATGAAACTGAATTTAATTTTTATAAAATACATAATATGCCTGTTCTTGCTTATTCATCTCAGGCTAAAGGCTTTTTTTCGAAAATGGCAGAAAAAGGGGAGAGTGCACTCTCTGAAAAAGCGAAAAGACGTTATTTGTGCGAAGAAAATTTAAGCAGACTGGAAGTCCTAAAGCGTTTGTCGGATAAATATGCTGTAAGTATCGCAGGAATAATAAGTGGTGCATTTTCAAGTTTTAAAACACCTGAAGTTTTTCCTGTAATAGGTGGTAGCAGTGTAGAACAAATTGAAGATTCATTAAAGGGACAAGATATTATTATTGAAAAATCAGAACTAGAGCAAATTTTCAAACTTGAAATCTGAACGGATGGTATTATAATTTGAGAGTAATTACATATAAATCACAATGTCAGTGTGAAGTTATTTACATTTTAAAAAACATTTTAGGTTTTTCTGCTTCATTTATAACAAAATTAAAACATAATAATTCAATTTTGTTGAACGACAATGTTGTATCAGTAAGGGAAAAATGCG
>JAZQDA010000165.1:0-11636 GCA_045546535.1 Clostridia bacterium
TGTTATAATAAAGGAGATAATCTTAATATAGCAGGTAATATGAGTGTCAATAATTTCAGGGGTACTGATTCTGTACAATTTATAACCAAAGACTGTACATTGGCAAATTCCAGTGCATTCAGCCTTGACAATCTACGCTGCGTTTTCAAGTTTTTAAAAAATCAAATTCTTCTTGGAAAAAATACTTTTAAAATATCTGAAATTTCACTTAATATAAAAAAAGAGTATGGATTAAAATTTAGTGAAAGCAGAATTGAAAAAGCAATTAAAGCATTTAGTGAAGCGAAAATCCTTGAAACCCAGAAAATTTTCGAGGGTATTAACATATACAAAGGGGAAAATTTTTTATCAAAAGTTGATATTACTTTGACCGACACATATATAGAACAAAACAAATAATTTTTGTCGACAGATATGAGGTGCATTTTATGATTCAAGATGTTTCTTTTGAAAATTTAATAAATAAAATTAAAGGGTATATTCCTAATTTTAATCCCGAAAAAATAACCAAAGCATATGAACTGGCAAATACTGCTCACGGTACTCAGACAAGAATCTCGGGAACTCCATACATTACACACCCTCTTGCAGTCGCAAACATTGTAGCCGACATGAAACTTGATGCCGACTCTGTTTGTGCTGCGCTTTTGCATGATGTTGTTGAAGATACTGAATATACCATCGAAGATATATCAAAAATGTTTGGGTCAGAAGTAGCACTTTTAGTTGACGGTGTAACAAAACTTGACAAAATTCAATTTATGTCAAAAGAAGAGCGAGAAATGGAAAATTTAAGAAAAATGTTTCTTGCTATGGCAACAGATATACGCGTTATAATTATTAAATTTGCTGATAGAGTTCATAACATGACAACTTTAATCAGCATGAGCGAAGAAAAACAAAGAGAAAAAGCCCGTGAAACTTTAAGTGTCTATGCGCCACTTGCACATAGACTTGGTATGTACAAAATTAAATGGGAATTAGAAGATTTATCACTCAAATATATTGACCCTGTAGCATACAGAGAAATTGTTGAAGGCATCAGCCAGAAAAGGCAGGAAAGAGAAGATTTTATAGCCGCTATAAAACGAGACATCAAGGATAAACTTACCGAACTTGACATAGAATGTAAAATTGACGGCAGACCAAAGCATTTTTACAGTATTTACAGAAAAATGTTCACACAGAATAAAACCCTTGACCAGATATATGATTTGTTTGCGGTAAGAATTATTACAAACAATGTAAACGATTGCTATGCAGCACTTGGTGCAACACATGAACTTTATAAACCTATGCCCGGCAGATTCAAGGATTATATAGCAATGCCAAAACCTAATATGTATCAATCTTTGCATACAACTGTTATGGGACACGAGGGCATACCTTTTGAAATACAGATACGAACACAAGAAATGCATGATATTGCAGAAAACGGTGTTTGTGCGCACTGGAAATACAAAGAAGGCAGTACAGGTCCGAAAGACAACGAATTAAACCAGAAATTCCAATGGATTAAACAACTACTCGAAACTCAGCAGGACTCACAAAATGAAGAAGAATTTCTTCAGGCTCTCAGAATTGATATGTTTACCGACCAGGTGTTCGTCTTTTCACCCAAAGGCGATGTTTTAAGTTTTCCTGCCGGTGCTACACCTATCGATTTTGCTTTTAGCATTCACAGTGCAGTTGGTTGCAAAATGCAAGGTGCAAAAGTTAACGGTAAAATTGTTAATCTTGACTATCAACTTCAAAACGGTGATATTGTTGAAATTATAACCTCTTCTGCAGTCCACGGGCCGAGCAGAGACTGGTTAAAAATTGTTAAAACAAGTCAGGCTCGAAATAAAATTCATCAATGGTACAAAAAAGAAAACAGAGAAGAAAATATTATTAAAGGCAAAGATATGCTTGAACGTGAAATTAAACGTCAGGGACTTGGTGCTCTTGGTTTAACATCACAGGAGTATATCACTATGCTTGTTAAACGCTATGGTTACGGTTCATCTGATGACCTTTATTCAAATATAGGTTACGGCGGTATTCAGTTAAATAATGTAATCAGTAAACTAAAAGATGAATATAAGAAAAATAATTCAGATCCCGAAAAGAAACTGCTTGAACTTAGTGCAGATTCAGGTAAAAAAACATCAAAGCAATCTTCCGGTGGTGTAGTTATTAAAGGTGTAGACAACTGCCTGATAAGATATTCGCGTTGTTGCAATCCTGTTCCGGGAGATAAAATCATCGGGTACATCACAAGAGGCAGAGGTGTATCTATCCACAGACAAGACTGTGTTAACATTTCTGCACTATATACAGATGATGAAGAAAAGAAAAGACTTATCGATGTTTTCTGGGAAGATTGTAAAGAAGATTTTTATCTTGCAAACCTTAAAATATCGGGCAATGACCGAAGCGGTTTGCTTATTGATATTGCAAATGCAATCAGTGATGCAAAAGTAAAAATGACTACTTTGAATGCTCGTACAACCAAAGACAATTTGGCTATCATTGAAGCGAGTATTGAAATTAAAAATGTCTCACAACTCGATAACCTTATTTCAAAACTAAACAACATCAAGGATATCATTGATGTTACAAGAAAACACTAAATTATTTACTTGAAGGTGATAATGTGAAAATCATCAGTTTGGTACTTGGACTTTTGCATACAAACTGCTATATTGTTTATGATGATGCAACAAAAGATGCAATTGTAATTGACCCTGCGACAAAGTGTGAAAAGATTACAGACGAAATAAACAAGCATAACTTAAATGTAAAATATATAGTTTTAACACATGCACACTTTGATCACATCGCAGCACTTGATCAACTTGCCGAAGACACTGGCGCAAAAATATGTATTGGTGCAAAAGATGCTCCGTCTTTAAATGACAGCGAACTTAATTTGTGTAATTATTTCAGAAAGAACTCCCCTACAAGCAATGCCGACATCAAACTAACAGATGGCGATCGTTTAAGTATAGGCGATGTTTCTTTGGAAATAATTGAAACGCCCGGACATACATGCGGAAGCGTTTCATTATTTGCTGAAAATGCTCTTTTTGCAGGTGACACTCTCTTTTTTGAATCAATTGGAAGAACAGATTTTGCAACAAGCAATTATGCAGAAATCGTAGATTCTATAAAAAACAAAATTTATAAATTACCAAAAGAAACTGTTGTCTATTCAGGACATGGAGATACAACTACTGTAGGTCACGAAATGCTTAATAACCCTTTTGTAAGGTGCTGACATGAAAGTTATACTTATAAACCACCAAGAAGAATACGCTGTTAGAGAAATGGTAACCGCCTTTTTCCCTAAAACCTTAATAGAATTTATAGATGAACCACCTAAAAACGAAGACTATATACTATCGCAATATAGTTTTTCTAATAATATTCACTCCTATTACTGTGAATATAAAAATTCAGCGTATTCGTATTCTGACACTTTAATAAGCAATACATACGACAATAATATAATAAAGAAAACCATTTATAACACTCTAAATAAAGCAACAAACATCGAACTTCCCTGGGGCATATTAACAGGAATCAGACCTGCGAAAATGGTAAGAGAGTTAAAATCTAATAATACTGAGAACATAAGAGAATATCTGATTTCAGAATATTACGCTAATCGCGCAAAAGTTTCTCTTGCTATTAATGTTGAAGAAAACGAAGAAAAAATTATCGAAAACAGATACAAAGACGGAATAAGTTTGTATATAGGTATCCCTTTTTGTCCGACAAGATGTCTTTACTGTTCATTCACCTCTCAGTCAGTTGCATTTTCAAATAAACTTACTGAGCCGTATGTTAAAGCACTTTTAAAAGAAATCAAAGAAGTTTCCAAAATGTCATATATTAAAGATAAGATTATTGAAACCGTATATTTTGGCGGAGGAACTCCGACTGCATTAACTAAAGAACAAATTGACATCATTTTATCTGCTCTTGAGGATAATTTCGATTTAAACCATATTAAAGAAATAACTTTTGAAGCAGGAAGACCAGACACAATTGACGAAGACAAACTTATAACTTTAAAAAAACACAATATCGACAGGATATGTATAAATCCACAGACACTCAATGACAAAACCTTAAAAATTATCGGCAGAAATCACACCTGTGATGAGTTTTATGAAAAATATAAACTTGCTACATCAATGGGATTTAACCACATAAACTGTGATATTATTGCAGGACTACCGGAAGAAACAACAGAAGATTTTATAAAAACAGTTAATAATATTATAACTCTTAAACCGCAGAGTATAACTGTTCATACAATGAGCATTAAACACGGTTCTTTTCTTGATATGAAATATAACAATTACACTCTTACAACATCAAAAGAAGTAAATGATATGCTTGACTTTTCATACAACGCCTTAACAGAATCTGGTAAAATCCCCTACTATATCTACAGGCAAAAAAATATGCTAGGAAACCTTGAAAATGTTGGTTACTCTGATGTCGGACACGAAAGTTTATATAACATTTATATAATGGAGGAAATTCAGACAATTGTTGCACTCGGTGCAGGCGGTTCAACAAAAGTTGTTGATAACGACAGAATTGAGCGTGTATTTAATGTTAAGGAAGTATCTGAGTACATCACTAGAGTTGATGAAATGATTAAACGAAAGAAAGACCTTTTTGAAAGTTTTTCGCGTAATTTTTAATAATTTGTGTGAGGTTACAGAAATGAAAATTTTAGAATCGGCAGAAAATTATCTTGAAACCATATATATTCTTCAGTCAAAAAACGGAAGCGTGAGAAGTATTGATATTGCAAATGAACTTTCTTTTTCTAAGCCCAGTGTATCGGTGGCAATGAAAAAATTCAGGGAAGATGGCTATATCAATGTGGATGAATTTGGTAACATATCTCTTACTGAAAAAGGCGAAAAAATCGCAATAGACATGTATGAAAGACACCATACGATTGCAAAGGCACTTATTTATCTCGGCGTAGATGAAGAAGTTGCATATAATGACAGTTGCAAAATCGAGCACCACATAAGCAATTTAAGTTTTGAAAAAATCAAAGAATTTGTAGATAATTTAAAATAAAAAAATCACTTCTTTATGAAGTGATTTTTTTATTTCTTATTCATCTGTTTCTTCTTCAGTTTCAGTTTTTGTAACAGTAACTTTAATCTGTGTTACTCTGTGCGAGTCTGTCTGTTCCACTACAACCTTAAGGTGCTCAGTTTCAAATTCGTCATTAGGCTCAGGTATTTTGCCAAGCATTTCCATAACCCAGCCACCAACTGAAACACTATCAACCTCTTCTTCATTAATTGAATACTCAAAGAAATCGCAGAAATCATCAATGTTAATCGATGCATCAACAAGATACACATCATCAGAAATTTTCTGGAAATCCTCGGTTACTTCGTCATGCTCATCCCATATTTCTCCGACAAGTTCTTCGAGAATATCTTCCATAGTAACAATACCGAGTGTACCGCCATATTCATCAATAACAACAGCCATATGAGATTTACTAGTTTGAAGAATTTTCAAAATATCGCTGATCTTTTCTGATTTTTGAATAAATACAGGCTTAGTGATTATTGTCTTTATATCACCTTTAATTACCGAACCAGCAGAATAGAAATCTTTAAGATGTATAACACCAACTATATTGTCAATTGTTTCGTCATAAACCAAAAGTCTGGAAAATTGTGTCTTTTCAAAAAGGTCAGCAATTTCACTTTTTGTTGTGTCAATGCTTACTGCCTCTATATCTACTCTGTGTGTCAAAATATCTTCTGCCTTGCGGTCTGTAAATTCAATTGCATTTTTTATGATATCACTTTCATCAGTATCAATACTGCCTTCCTGCTCTACTTCTTCAACAAGTAAAATAAGTTCTTCCTGACTGATTTTAGGATTGTCTTCAACTTTGAATATTTTTGAGATAAGTTTTTTCCATTGTGTGAAGATGAAATTGAGTGGTGCAAAAATCCACACTAAAACTCTAATTAGGGGTGTTGCAAACATTGCAAATTTTTCGGGATAATCTTTTGCAATACTTTTTGGCGAAATCTCACCGAAAATCAACACTAACACAGTAATTACAACAGTAGCCATTGTAGCACCGTATTGTGGATATTTTTGGACAAAAAGCACTGTAGCCAGAGATGAGGCAGCGATGTTAACTACGTTGTTTCCAATCAGTATAGTTGAAATGAGTTTATCGTATTTTTCAGAAAGTTTATATGTTATTTTAGCCTTCTTGTCGCCTTTTTCTATGAGCGCTTTAAGTCTGTTCTTATTTAGAGATGAAAATGCAGTTTCGGTTGCAGAAAAGTAAGCCGAAAATACTATGCATATTATTATAGTTATTATATATGATGACATGTTTGACGTTCTCCTAATATTTTATTAAACATTTGTAAGTCTGAAAATATCAAATAATTACCTTTTTTAGACACAAAAAGGCACCCCAACGCATTTTAAACCAAAAACGTAGGTATGCCTCAAAAATCATATTCATTAAATTAAACTCAGTGTTACATTCACTATCGTCTGAATCCATTACTGAATTAACCTCACTTTCAAGTTAAGTAATTATAACACATATCAGATAATAAGTCAACACGGTATTATTAAATTTATATTACTGAAAATCTTATTTTTTCATTAATTCAGAAATAATATCAGCAGTTTCCTTTTCGTTGTAAATATAAACCGACTGCCCTGCTCGGTTTGCACTGTAACCGGGAAGTGTCTGTGAACTGATATTTTCAGCCTCAAATCCTTTAATTTTAAAAAGATAAGAAAGAACATCTAAAAAATTAGCATTTGTGTCAACTAAATTTTCGTCAGTAACGAGTTTTATAAATGACAGTGGTTTTAACACCAATGTATTTTTTGAAAAGACCTGAGATATAAACGCTTTAACAAATTCCTGCTGAACACCAATTCTTCCAAGGTCAGCATTTGCATAACCGCTTCGATATCTTAAAAGTTGTTCTGCCTGTTTACCATCTAATTTTTGTTGTCCTTCTTTAAGGCTGATGTCTAGATTTTGCAAAGGGTCGTGATATTCCATATTTCTTGGAACATAAAAATCTATCCCGCCTAATTCATCTATTATATATCTGAATGCATCAAAATTGATTTTTGCGTAAAAACCAATTTCTGTCCCAGTTAATTTTTCCACCTCTGATATCGCCATCTGTACCCCATGTTTCTCACCGCCATAGTGATGAACGGTGTTGATTTTCATTGACTTCGATGGTGGCTCAGGGAAATCCTGACGCATCAACTCAAATGTTTCTTCATCTACTGTAACATATGTATCTCTCGGGATAGAAATAATAGAGATAGTTTTATCAACCCTGTCAAAAACGCCGTAAATCATACTGTCGGTGCGTGTACCGTCATAATCAGTAGCCATCAAAAGAAAAGTAGTTTTAGCGGGTAAAAACAAAGAAACAAGCCACGCAAACAAAATTATCGAAAGGATTAAACCCATAACAACAATTAAAACTTTTGCAAGAAAATTTTTGAAAACTGATTTTGTATCAGTTTTTTTGTTATTATCAGAAATCCTGTTAATTTTCAAATTTTCTTTTTCGGCTTCTTTTTGCACTTGTGCATCATCAATACAGTCATCATCATATACATTTGGACGTGTTTTAGTCTGTAATTCTTTATCAATAAGTTTCTTATTCATACCTTTTCCTCTGTATCATAAAATTCTGATTAGTCACTGCTTTCTATCACAAGAAGTTTTCCGCTCGAAATATCAATTTTCACTGTTTCAGATATAGGTTCGTTACTTACACCTAAAGAATTTTCTCTTAATAGTGAAAATTCTTTAAGGTTGTATTTTAAACCAGTTGTATTATTGATTTTAACACTTTCATCGATAGGAATAAGAGAAACATACTTTCTTCGAGGTTTAAACACAAAAGACTCAGAGTAAAGTCTGACAGATACATTTTCAGTAATGATTTCTGCTTTTACTCCTCTATGCAGTAAATTTTCCAAAAGATAAATGTTAGATAATGTTTGGTCAAGTCTTGTACCAACAACACCTAATACAACAATTTCATTGGCACCGTTCTCTATTGCAAAATCACAACCTGCCTGAGTATCTGTCATATCTTTATCTGGGTTAAGTTTAATTATTTTAGCATTTTTTAAATTCGAATAAGTGCTGCAAATAAGTTCGAAATTACACGAATCAAAATCCCCTATCCAAAGGTCAGGAGTTATATCAAGTGCTATAAAATGGCGTATTGCACCGTCAGCACAGATAAGATAATCATCAGATTTCAAAACCCGTCTGGCAAAGTTATAGTCGGTTATATCGCCGTTTGCAAAAACAACTGCTCTCAAAATTATTCACACTCCAGAAACGCTTTTACTTCTGATGCAGGGTCAGATGAATTGAATATAGCCGAACCTGCTACAATTACATTAGCACCTGCATCAATAACAGGTTTTAAATTGTTGAGATATATTCCGCCGTCGACCTCAATATCGATTTTGGGATATTTTGAACGCAGATATCTGATTTTGTCAAGACTTTCTTCAATAAAAGTTTGACCGCCAAAACCGGGGTGAACGCTCATAATAAGAAACATATCGACGTATTTTTCATATTTATCTAAACATTTAACGTCAGTTTCAGGATTTACGGACACACAAAGTTTTTTATTGTATTTCTTGGTTAAATCATATATGTAATCGATGTCAAGGTCAGATTCATGGTGAACTGTAATAATATCAGCACCTGCTTTCAAAAAATCTTCTGCATATTTATTTGGATGCTGAATCATAAGATGCACATCTAAAATTTTATCGGTTACCTTTCTTATACTTTTAACAACACACTGTCCTATAGTTATATTGGGCACAAAATGACCATCCATAACGTCAACGTGGATATATTCTGCACCGCCATCTGCAACTTTTTTGATTTCAGTTTCAAGATTTGCAAAATCAGCAGAAAGAATTGAAGGCGCTACTATTATCATTTTTTCCACTCCTTATTGTCTTTTATCATATCGTATAAAATTCTATAATTATTATACCTAGAAGACGATATTTTTTCCTTAACAACAGCATCATACACACTACAAAATTTATCGCTTATATGTCTGCAATCTGCAAATTTGCAGTTGTCTGTATAAGCATTAAGTTCAGGGAAATAATTTATAAGATTTTCTCCTGTTATGCTGTCGGGTAACGAGAGAGAACTAAAGCCCGGGGTATCTGCTAAAAAAGTGTCAGAATTAAGTTTTATAAGTTCAACATGTCTGGTTGTATGTTTACCACGACTGAGTTTTGAACTTATCTCCCCTACTTCAAAATCTTTTGAATCAGTTAAAATATTCATTATACTCGATTTGCCAACACCTGAAAATCCGCATACTGCAGTTACTGAATTTTGAATAAATTTTTCAAGTTCATCAATACCGGTTTCGTTTTTAGTGCTTGTAATAAATACATCATAACCTGCATTTTTGTATAAACCGCAAAGTTCCAGTTCATCATCACACAAGTCTGATTTATTAAAGCAAAGTGCTGGTTTTACATCTGCACATTCGGCAATAACAAGCATTTTGTCTATAAATAAAGTATCGGGTACGGGGTCTTTGAGAGCAACTACTACAACTAACTTATCGATATTGGCCACAGGCGGTCGTATGAATGAATTTTTTCTTTCAAAAATTTCACAAACATACCCAAGACCACTGTCTTCAACAGAAATCACAACATTGTCGCCTACATACGGAGTAAGGTCTTCTTTTCTGAATTTCCCCCTTGCTCTGCATTCGAATATGCCGTCAGAAGTCTCTACATAATAAAAACCGCCAACACCTTTTAGAATTTTTCCGGTTTTAGTTGCCATTGTCTTCATCACCTGAATCTTCAGCGGAATTTTCATCTTTTTCTTCTTCGTGGTCACACCTCAGTGTTATACCTACAGCCGAACCTTTTTTCACAAGACTTCCTTGCGGTATTGCCTGTGATATAACGACATCATCATCGTGAGGAGTTTCAACTGAATCGATTTCTCCAACGCTCAGTTCGTTTTCTTCGAGAAGATTCAAACATTCAGAATACGATGTATTTAACAGTGTCGGAACTGTTTTATAATCATCTCCAACTGAAATTCCCGCGCTAACATAAAGTGTTATAGTTGTACCTTTTTTTAGTTGAGAGTTCCCAGGCGGAGACTGTCTCAAAACACAATCTTCACTTTTCTTACTTTCTTCATATACAAGGTCTACTTTATATCCCGCTTTTTTCAGTTCAGTCTGTGCAACTTTATAAGATTTACCTGTGTAATCTGGAACTGCAGACAATACATCTTTGTTGACTTTCAATTTAATTTCGCTGCCCTCGGAAATTGTTTTACTTTCTTCGGGAATTTGAGAAACGACTATTCCAGGTTCATATTGTGAATCGTTAGTTTCTTCAACAACAATTTTTAAGCCAATCTCATTACATATTTTAGTTGCTTCGTCCAAATGTTTGCCAATAAGATTAGGTGCTTTTAATGAATCAAATGAAAACACGCTTTTTACAGTATTCAAAAAACTACCTGTTGTTGCTAAAACGCCTATTGTTACACAAAGAAGTGCTGTCAGTGCACCCGATATTACCAAAATGTTTCTTGTTTTTTTGCTGATTTGTTTTACAGGTTTTTTATTATATTCATTATCATCGCTTAACAAATCAAAGTCATTATAATCTTCATTTTCAAAAACATAATCAGGATTCTCAATCAAATTCAATATATCATTTTTAAACTCAGAAGCGCTTTGATACCTTTTATCAACATCTTTTCTTATTGATTTAAGAATGATTTGTTGCACACCTTCAGGAACGGTTTCACCTTCGATAACAATCGGTTTTGCGTTTTCTTTAATTTGCTTCATAGCAACCGCAACCGGAGTATCAGCATCAAATGGCACTTTCCCGCTTATCATTTCATATAGAGAGATTCCAAGCGAATAAAGGTCAGATCTGTTATCTACCCTTTGTCCTTTTGCCTGTTCAGGAGAAATATAGTGTACTGAACCAAGTATATCGTCATCAGCAGAAATCGTATTTCCTGTACCAAAACGCGCTATGCCGAAATCTGCTACTTTAATATTTCGTTCAGGTGTAACAAGAATATTGTGAGGTTTAATGTCTCTGTGAACTATATTTTTTTCATGGGCTGCTTCAAGAGCATCAGCAATCTGATACCCAATGTCAAGTGCTTCTTTGTAATCAAGTCTGCCTTTTTTAGTAATATATTCTTTTAAGGTTATGCCATCAACACATTCCATTACAATGTAATGCCTTCCTTGGTCTTCACCTACATCAAATATCGAAACTATATTTGGATGTGAAAGACTTGCAGCAGATTGCGCTTCGGTATTAAACCGAACTAAAAATTCTTGTCCACCGTCGAGGTCATCGCGAAGAACTTTAACAGCAACAATTCTGTTTAAAAGAATACATCTGGCTTTATAAACATAGGCCATTCCGCCTACACCGACCAGCTCCTGGATCTCATATCTGCCGTCGATTTTTTTGCCTATATATCTATCCATTCATTTCACCTTCTTCATAACAAGTCGGAGGCCAAGCGGTCT
>JAZQDA010000166.1:0-2378 GCA_045546535.1 Clostridia bacterium
CGAGTGCGGTTATCGTAAAAAGAAAATTACGACATTGCTCCTTGAATATTTGTCAAAGCATTATCCGAGATATGAACTCAACGAATTTAGTTGGCAGACGAGCATTGAGAAAATCGCTGCCAACGCCGGAGCATACCAACTCTATCAAATCAATGGCGTAAAAATCACGAAGTCAGAGATGGAAACCATCACCAACCTACATAACAAGGTTTTGGAGCGTTTGATGTTCACTATGCTCTGTCTTGCCAAATTAAGCAACGAGAAGAATCCAAATAATAATGGCTGGGTAAATGCTGATGCAAAAGACATTTTTACCTATGCTCGTATCGGCTGCAAGTCTGATGAACGAGAAGTGAAAATCGGCAAGTTGTGGCAGATGGGTCTTTTAGAGTTCTCAAAGAGAAATGATAATCTAAACTGCCGTGTCACCTTTGTTGATAATGAGGGCGATGAGGAATTATTTGTTTCGGATTTCAGAGAACTCGGCTACGAGTATCAGAAATACAAGGGCGAGAATTTCATTCGCTGTGCAGAGTGCGGTATTTTAACTCGTGGTAACAAGAACGGCACAAAGAAGTATTGCAAGGATTGTAGCACTTATACTCCACAGGAAACCAAAACTATGGTTTGTGTGGATTGTGGAAAATCATTTGAAGTTGATGCAAGAATTTCAAATAAATGTCGATGCACTGGTTGTCAAGATGAAAGAGATAGGAAGTTAAAAGTTGAAAGAAATCGCAGATATTACCAATCTCATAAAAATTAAGACGGTGCGTTTTTAGAGATGAAGTAAATAAAACTGCCAAATTGCACTACTAACCTCTCAATAATTGAGGGTTTACAAGGGTTTTAAAGATAAGATAGAAAAACACGGATTTCGTATATTGAAGGGAAATATACCTTCACTCTCTCATTTCTTTATCTTTCTCTTTTCTTGATTGCACCGGTACGGCAATAGTTGTGCCGGTGTACCCCCTCTTTTGAGGAAACAAATTTATGCGGCTGACGAAAATCATCCTTCTATTTCTTAACATTATCAAATACTGCAATCCGATTTCAGAACGCCTAACGGCAGTTTTGCTATCGGATTATACAAAAGTGATTTTCAATTTCCCGCAAAATGCTTACGGCTATGTTGTAACTTCCTTCTCACACAAAACTGATTTAAAAGAAAATAATAGAAGATTTTAGTTACAGCGATTTCCGTAAAAAGTCCAAACGGTGAAAGTCCGACAAGAGATAGAATCCACTTGGCAAATATCTGGCGGCATCGTCTAAAAGGTATAGGACACGACCCTTTCAAGGTCGGAATGTGGGTTCGATTCCCGCTGCCGTCACCATTAAATATTTTATATGGCTTTGTAGTTCAGTAGCGTAGAACGCCAGCCTGTCACGCTGGAGGTCGTGGGTTCGAGTCCCATCAGGGTCGCCATATGGGTAGGTAGAGCGTAATTGGTATCGCACCGGACTGTAAATCCGGCTCTTATAGACACTGCTGGTTCAAGTCCAGCCCTACCCACCAACTGAAATATTGCGGAGTGGAGAAGTTGGTAATCTCGTTTGCCTCATAAGCAAAAGTTCGTCGGTTCGAGTCCGACCTCCGCAACCAAATAGAAATCTAAAAATAAAGAGGAGGCGTATAATTATGCCATACATTTATAAAATCGTAAACGATATAAACCAGAAGTGTTATATCGGTAAAACAACATCATCCATCGAAAAGCGGTGGAACGAACATTGTAGAGATTCAAGAAAAACTTTTAAAGAGAAACGACCATTATATTCTGCAATTAAAAAATATGGAATTGAGAACTTTCACATTGAACAGGTAGAAGAATGTTCATTGTCGGTTTTGTCGGAAAGAGAAATTTATTGGATTGAAACATTAGGAACTTTTAAGAATGGATATAACGCAACAATCGGTGGAGACGGTAATCCATATATTGATAGACAACTTGTTTTGGAATTATATGAAAAATATAAGAATTCAAAAGTCGTTGCAGAAATGATTAGTATTAGTCCCGAAAGCGTAAGAAAAATCTTGAAAGAAAATAATTTAAACATAAAGTATTTATCCAGTTTGAAATTTGGAGTAGTTATGTTGGATGCAAAAACAAATAATCCATTAAAAGCATTTACGAGTTGTGCAGATGCCGCAAGGTGGTTGATTGACAACGGCAAGAGTAATTGCAAAGAAAATGGATTGAGAAGCCATATTTCTGATGCCTGTAATGGAAAAAGAAATATAGTTGCTACATACAAGTGGGAAAAACTGTGTTCATAAATTAAAAATTTAATATTGGTCAGTTTCTCGCTGACCAATTATATATTCCCGTTTAGCCCAGTAGGTAGAGCAACGGACTGTTAATCCGTGGGTC
>JAZQDA010000167.1:0-2051 GCA_045546535.1 Clostridia bacterium
ACACGAAAGTGTTTTAGAGGTTGCTATTACTGTGTGAATAGGAACTATAAGAAAGTTATTGAAGCAAGTCCACTTGATGAATTTATGGATGTGGATAGACCGAAATTGTGTTTCCTTGATGACAATTTCTTTGGCTGCTCTAAATGGAGAGAACTGATTGAGCCTGTTATCAAGAGCAAAAAGAGATTCCAATTTAAACAAGGACTTGATGAAAGACTTTTAACCAAAGAACGCATTCTTGAAATTTCAAAGTGGAAGTACGATGGTGAATTTATCTTTGCATTTGACAATATCGAGGATAAAGACCTAATCATCTCAAAATTGAAATTGATAAGAGAGACTGTGCCGGACTGGAAACGAGAACTCAAATTCTATGTGTTCTGCGGATGTGACAGAAACGGTATTTATGATGAACAGTTTTGGGAGAAAGATATAACAAATCTGTTTGAGAGAATTGATATTTTGAGTCAGTTCGGAGCAAAGCCGTACATTATGAGATTTGAGAAAGTGTATGACACTCAATATTCATCTTTCTATGCTGCGGTTGCTGCTTGGTGTAATCAACCATCTATCTTCAACACCTTTACATTCCGATTATTCTGTCAGTGCCGAGGTATGAGAAAGAACGGTTACAAACTTTACAAGAGAGATGTAGAGGGATATTTGAGAGACATTGGCAAGAAAGGCTCTGAATGGAGAGCAATGGAAGAAATCGAAAATCAATTTCCTGCGATTGCTGCACGATACTTTGATTTCGATGGTAAGTCTAACAGGAGGTTTTAATGAAAAAGACGTTTTCAGATATTACAATCCTCATTGATATTGATGACACGATTGAGGATTTGTTGACTGCTTGGTGTAAGCGGCTGAATGACCTCTATGGTCTTAATGTCAAACCGGATGAAGTAACCGATTGGGATGTTGCAAGATTCTTCCCAACTCTGACAAAAGAACAAGTATTTGAACCATTACATACTGACCATTTCTGGAAAACGGTTGAGCCGAAAGACGAAGCCGTGAAATATGTAAAACAACTTATTGATGATGGGTTTAATGTCTATCTTTGCACAACTACGGATTACAGAAATGTAAAGCCAAAGTTTGAGTATATCATTCTGAAACATTTTCCTTTCATCTCTTGGCGACAGGTCATTGTGGCAGGTCGCAAGCAAATGATTAAGGCTGACTTCTTGATTGATGATGGAGTTCACAATCACGAGGGTGGAGATTATTTCAAAATCCTTGTGTCTGCTCCGCACAATCGGGGGTATGATGCAAAAGCAAATGGTATGGTTAGAAGTGAAAACTGGAAGTTCACCTATGATACCGTTATCAGCCAAGCAAAGAAGATTATCGGAGTTGAGTAAATGAGAGTAGATATTTTTAACACAAGTAATCAATATGGATTGATTCTTGCAGACCCACCTTGGAAACAGGCAAAAGGTGGTAAAAAGAGCGTAAGACCGGTAAGCAGTGGAACTGCTCTTGACTATCCTGTGTGTTCGCTTGAAGAAATAAAAGACCATTTGAGTCAAGCGACCAGCCTTTGTTCGGGGGGATAGCGTGTTATTCTTATGGACTATTGACAAGTATCTGTTTGAAGCACAACAGATTGCAGAGGAATTAGGCTATAAGTTACACGCAAGAATGATATGGAATAAGGTTACTGGAATCCCAGCAGCATTTACAGTGAGATACGGACACGAATATCTCTTGTATATGTATAAGGGCAAACTTCCACCTGTGGCTCTTGAAGAAAGAGGAAAGATACATACCGTATTCACAGAAAAGGTTCAAAGACATAGCCAGAAACCAGAGATTTCATATGAGATTATCAACCGACTTTATCCCGACTTGAAGAAGTTGGAGATGTATGCTCGAACCGAGCGTGACCAATTTGACTGTTGGGGAAATGAAGTGCCGGTGCTGGAGGATTAAATATGTTTTGTAAGCATTGCAGAAGTTTGATGAAAAGTGTTATGCGATTTGAGGATGGTATGTCTTACAGATTGTATAGATGCCCGAAGTGTTATTCTGAAACAAAACCAAAA
>JAZQDA010000168.1:0-3961 GCA_045546535.1 Clostridia bacterium
ATGCTCAAAGCAGCAAACGTAGTACTCGTAGGAACAGAAAAAATCGGTTCCGGACTCGTAAGCGTAATGGTTAGAGGAGATGTTGGAGCAGTTAACGCAGCAGTTCAGGCTGGCGGCGCAACAGCAGCAAAACTTGGCGAAATCATCGCTACACACGTAATTCCCAGACCCCACGCTGATGTTGAAAAAATTCTGCCCACACTCAAATAATAGTCAGGCAGATAATTGAATAAGTGACGGGAAAGCGTACAAGGGTACGCTTTGCCGAGTATTCACTTGAAAGGAGATTTTCCATAATGATTATCGGAAAAGTTGTTGGAAGCGTAGTTTCCACTCGTAAAAACGAAAATCTTGTCGGCAACAAATTTATGATAATAGAACCAACAAAAGAAATGGGTATATCACACACAATCGTTGCCATCGACAATGTTGGCGCAGGTATCGGCGAGATAGTTCTCGTTGCAACAGGAAGTGCTGCAAGAATAGGTTGCAATCAGAATAATTCACCCGTAGATGCAGCAATAGTAGGTATTGTAGATCAGTTCTGAGAATAAGTAAATAACAATGAGAGGAGGGGCAGAGTTGAAATTAGATGAACTTTTCAATATTATGAAAACACACGGCATCATCGGTGCAGGCGGCGCAGGGTTTCCGTCAGCGTACAAACTCAGCGACAAAGCAGACACCATAATTCTCAACTGTGCAGAGTGTGAGCCACTTTTCAAACTCCACCGCCAACTTCTCGCTACATATACTTTTGAAATCTTAACGGCACTTTCTTATGTAAAAGAAGCCGTAGGTGCAAAAGAAGTTATAATTGCACTCAAGCCCTCTTATAAAGAGGCAATAGACAAGGTGGATTTTTATCTGCCGTCATTTCCGGGATTTAAAATGTCGCTTCTTCCAAAGGTTTATCCTGTAGGCGACGAAATAATTCTTATTTACGAAACAACGGGCAAAGTTGTCAAACCCGGTAAACTTCCTATAACTGAAGGTGTTATAGTATATAATGTTGAAACAATGCTCAACACCTACTATGCAGTTGAAGAAGATAAGAATGTTACTGAAAAATATATCACCATAACAGGTGAAATCAAAAACCCAGGCACATTCAAAGTACCTGTGGGAATAACAGTCAAAGAAGCCGTTGCATTAACCGGCGGCGAAAAGACAGATGACTGTATGTATCTTGGCGGAGGTCTAATGACAGGTAACATAGTTTACCCAAATGACCCCATAACCAAAAAACTCAATGCAATTCTTGTTCTTCCAAAGAACAGTCCAATTATTCAAAAACGATTATCCAACCCAAATATCAATATACGCAAAGCGATGAGCATTTGTTGTCAGTGCCGTTCGTGCACCGACCTTTGCTCAAGAAATATTCTGGGTTATCCAATAGAACCGCATCTTTTTATGAGAGCAGTTACAAAAGGTATGTCATCAGACACCTCGGCAGTACTCAATTCATTTTTCTGCTCACAGTGCGGACTTTGTGAACTTTATTCCTGTCCTCAGGACCTTTCACCGCGTTCAATAATTAACAAGGTGAGGAGTGAACTTCGCAAAAAAGGTGTAAAGCCACCTGAAAATCCCAAATACACAAAAGTTTCTCCCGACAGAAACTATAAACAGGTTCAGATGACCAGACTTCGTTCAAGACTCGGCGTAACAAACTACTATGTTCCCGCGACTCTCGATGAAAAAGTACACGAGTTTTCAGAGGTTAAAATTATGCTCAATCAACATATCGGTCCTTTAGCCGACGCAGTTGTCAAAAAAGGCGATAAAGTTACAAAAGGGCAAATTGTCGGTACAACTGAAGGGAAACTTGGAAGTGATATCCATTCGTCAATTGACGGCACAGTAATCGCAGTAACCGACACCTACATTATAATAAAAAGGAGGCAGAATAAAAAATGAGTAAAGCACTTGCAATGGTAGAATATCTTACAGTGTCGACAGGTATCACTGCTGCGGACCTTATGGTAAAAACTGCAAAGGTTGAACTTATCGAGGCTCATGTTGTCTGCCCCGGAAAATATATAGCAATAATTCAGGGAGAACTCAGTGCAGTAAATGCTGCAGTTGAAAATGCAAAAAGACAGTTCCCTGAAAAGTTAGTTGATTCCTTTGTTCTCGGTAATCCTGACGACTCAATCTTCCCCGCAATTTACGGTGCAACAGAGGTTAATAACCCTGCTTCTCTCGGCGTTTTTGAAACATACAGTGCAGCATCAATAATTGTTGCAGCAGATATTGCATCAAAAACTGCGAGAGTTCAACTTGTAGAACTCAGAATTGCAAAAGGTATGTGCGGCAAATCGTATATGCTTATAACAGGTGAAGTTGCAGCAGTTCAGGCAGCAATTGATACAGTAAAAGAAAGACTTAAAGAATCTTCAATGTATCTTGACAGTTCAGTAATTGCAAACCCCGATAAAGAAACATGGCAAAACATTATATAATATAGAAGAGGTGCGAATATGATAGACGAAAAATACATAAGTCAGATAGTACAGAATGTTTTAAAGGATGTAACTGCTCCCCAGGTTTCCAACGCTAAAGGAAGTCTCGGCGTTTTTGACAAAATGGAAGACGCACTTGCAGCAGTTAAAAAAGCATATAAACAGTACAGATCCTATTCTGTTGCACAGAGAGAAAAAATGATTGCAAATATCAGAAAACTCACTCTCGCTGAGGCTGAAACAATGGCTCGTATGGGTGTTGAAGAAACAGGAATGGGAAGAGTTGAAGATAAAATTATCAAACATCAACTCGTTGCAAATAAAACTCCCGGTACTGAAGACCTTCACCCCACCGCTATGACAGGTGATGAAGGATTGACACTTGTTGAAATGGCTCCGTTTGGAATTATCGGTAGTATCACACCTTCAACAAACCCCAGTGAAACAGTAATCTGTAACACAATGGGTATGATTGCTGCAGGTAATGCTGTAGTATTTAATCCTCACCCCAATGCATGTAAAGTAGCAAACTACGCAGTTGACCTTGTAAACCGTGCAATTCTCGCTGCAGGTGGTCCTGAAAACCTTGTTGTTTCAGTATCAAAACCTACAATGGAAACATCAAAAATGATGATGGAATGCCCCGATGTTAAAATGCTTGTTGCAACAGGCGGACCCGGTGTTGTACGCACACTTCTTTCTTCAGGCAAAAAGGCAATCGGTGCAGGTGCAGGTAATCCCCCCGTTATCGTTGACGATACTGCAGATATTAAAAAGGCTGCAGCAGATATCGTAAAAGGTGCAAGTTTTGATAATAACCTTCCTTGCATCGCAGAAAAAGAATGTTTCGCATTCTCATCAATCGCAGATGATCTTATTGAAAATATGACTAAAAACGGTGCATATCTCTTAAAAGGCGATATGATTGATAAACTCGTTAAAGTAGCACTCGTTGAAAAAGACGGAAAATACTCCATCAACAAAAAATGGGTTGGTAAAAATGCAGGTCTTTTCTTAAAAGAACTCGGCATAGATGCAGACCCCAGACTTATCATTTGTGAAACAAGTGCAAATCATCCTTTCGTTCAGGTTGAAATGATGATGCCAATCCTTGCAATAGTAAGAGTAAATGATATAGAAGAAGCAATCGAACTCGCTGTTGCAGCAGAACACGGTTGCAGACATTCTGCACACATTCACTCTAAAAATGTTGATCGTCTTACAGCATTTGCAAGAGCAGTAGAAACAACAATTTTTGTTAAAAATGCTCCTTCTTATGCAGGTATCGGTGCAGGTGGCGAAGGTTATACAACCTTTACGATCGCAGGTCCTACAGGCGAAGGCTTAACTGCAACACACTCATTCACACGTCAGAGAAGATGTGTAATGGCAGACGGTTTGCATATTGTATAATACAAAAAGATATAAACTAATAGTCAAAGAGGTGTCCAATGAAAGCACTTGGAATGATAGAAGTATACAGTTTTTCAACT
>JAZQDA010000169.1:0-22523 GCA_045546535.1 Clostridia bacterium
TGGCTTGCAACCTGACCGATACTTTCGCCTGTTATGAGTGCCTGACAGTTTCTCTTTCTTGCAATACGCTCTGAAATTTCCATCATAAAGCGTCTCATTACAAGGGTAAGATGCTCTTCGGGGCATTTGTCCCTGATTTCAAGTTGGATATCAGTAAACGGAACTATATGAACCTTTAAAGAACCAGTGTATGATGCAAGATATTTTGCAAGTTTTATCACTTTATCCTTTGCCCTCTCGCTTGTGTAGGGGTAACTGAAAAAGTGAACTGCTTCAAGTTCTACACCGCGTTTTCCTATCATATATCCTGCAACGGGGGAGTCAATTCCTCCAGAGAGCAGAAGCATCGCTTTTCCGTTTGAGCCTGACGGCATTCCGCCCGAGCCGGAAATTCTGTCTAGATGAACATAGCCCTCTTCCCTTATTTCAACATACACATTTATTTCGGGGTTGTGGACATCTACTGTGAGGTTTGGAAATTTTTCAAGCAGTCTTCCCCCTATTTCTTCACAAATCTGTGGCGATGTCATATGAAAGGTTTTATCCGAACGCTTTGCAATTACCTTGAAAGTTTTCGCCGAAGACAATTCTTCTTCAAAATTTTCAACAAGCGTCCTTTCAAGGTCGTCGATATCCTTTTTTGCCTCATATGCCACAACTATTGAAACTATGCCGAAAACCTTTTTGAGTTTTTCAACTATTGAGTCTGTATATGAATCGTCTTCAGGACTTATATATATCGTTGCCTGTGCCCTGCGGATATTTACGGGGCACTCGTCTTTGAGTGCGTCTTTTATGTTTTTCACAAGAAGTGTTTCAAAAACGGGTCTATTCATACCCTTTAGTATGATTTCCCCGTAACGCACTAAAACTGTTCGTTTCATCTGTATCATTCCTATCTCATAATTTTTAAAAGTTTGGGTACTTCCCTTGCAAGTACATCTATACAGTAGTCTATCTCTTCTTCGGTGCTGTGGGCAGAGAGGGAAAAACGGATTGCACTGTCAATTCTTGACCGCGAAAGGTTCATAGAAGAGAGAACATAACTTTTACTCTCTTTTTTAGAATTACACGCAGAGCCTGACGAAACATAAATTCCGTTTGACTCCAAAACATGCAAAAGCACCTCGCTCCTTACGCCCTCAAACGATACATTAAGGACAGAGCATACTGAATTTTCAGGCGAATTTATAACTGCATTATCTATTTTCTTAAGTATGCCGTCTTTAAGTCTTTCTTTAAGGCTTTGCATCTTTTTTATGTCTTCGTCAAATGATGCGAATTTAATTTCTGAAGCCTTTGCAAAACCGGCAATTCCCGCAAGATTTTCCGTTCCCGAGCGAAGACCTTTTTCCTGACCTCCGCCGTAGACCGTGCTTTTAGTTTTTGTGCCTTTTTTAACATAAAGCGCACCCACGCCGTTTGGGCCGTGTATTTTGTGGGAAGAGAGTGTAAGCATATCGCACCCTAAAGTTTTTACATTTATCGCTATTTTCCCGTAGGCTTGTACGGCGTCTATGTGAAGTGCAATTTTTTCTCTTTTTGCTATCCGTGATATTTCTTCAATAGGAAGAATTGCACCCGTTTCATTATTTACATACATAAAACTCATAAGCAGCACAGGCTCTTTTACCATTTCCTGCAAGGCGTCTAAGTCTACAGAGCCGTCAGAGGTTACGGGAACATACAAAACCTCAAAACCTTGCGACTGGAGATATGAAAAAGTTTCAAGCACCGCTGAATGTTCTGTGCTTTGAGTTATTATGCGGTTTGATTTTCTTTTGTTTGCCATAGCGTATCCTATTATGGCAATATTGTCGCTCTCTGTTCCTCCTGATGTAAAGTATATCTCTTCAGGTGTACCATAAACAGTACTGGCTATTTGCTGTCTGCAACTTGTGAGTAAATCTTCCGCTCTTTTGCCAAGACTGTGCAGAGAAGACGGGTTTGCATAGGTTTCAAGCATTGTATCATATACTGCCTTTGCCACCTCAACATAGGGTTTTGTAGTGGCAGAATTATCTAAATAAACTTGCATTTTTGCATCTCTTTTCACGCATAAAATATACATATTTATTATAACACAATCAGCGGTTTATTTCAAGTGCGAAAGTCAAATTTGTTTGACCTTAATAAACCTTAACTAACTTTAATTATTCTTGACTAAAATTTATATTTTTTATATAATATAAAGGTAAATTATGTATTCGAAAGGACTTTATTATGGCTAAAATAAAAATTATTTCAGACTCAACTTCCGATATTCCAAAAAACTTGCAGGAAAAATACGGAATCTCACTTCTTCCGATGCATATAATCGACGGCGAAGAAGAATATCTTGACGGTATTGACTTTTCAAACGAAGAATTTTATAAAATTCTAAACGAGAGAGAAAAAATCCCCTCAACATCACGCCCCTCGCCTATGAGTTTTTATGACGCATATAAAAAGGCGTGGGAAGAGGGTTACACCGACCTTATTTATGTGAGCATCAACTCGAAAGGTTCTTCCACATATCAAGGTGCCATTTTGGAAAAAGAAGATTTTTATGATGAAAACGATGGCGCAAAAGATGAAATAAATATTCACCTTGTAGACTCCGGCACATATTCAATGGCATACGGCTATGCTGTTGTGCTTGGTGCAAAACTTATAAAAGAGGGCAAAGGAATTGACGAGGTTTTAGATGCAATTGAAAACTGGCTTAAACACAACCGCATTTTATTTGTTCCGCTTGATTTAAAATGCGTCAAAAAAAGCGGAAGAGTATCTGCCGCAGCGGCATTTGTGGGCGATGCACTCGGTCTTAAACCTGTTATAACATTTGAAGACGGAGAGTCGAAAGTCATTTCCAAAATAAGAGGCGAGAAAAAAGTTGCATCGACTTTGTGTGATATGGTTTTGGAAAACCGAAAAGAAAATTCTGACTATATAATTGCATGTGGTTCTAATATCGAAGCATATGAGCAGTTTAAGAATACAGCAGAAGAAAAACTCGGGCAGAAAGCGACGCTTTCGTTCAGTATAGGAAGCATAATAGCCTTAAATGCAGGACCCAATGTTGTAGGAATAATTTATCAGACGAAGTAATTTTTTTAAACACGAAAAACATTAAAAACCCATATCCGTTTTGGATATGGGCTTTTTCTTATATTATTCTGTATTTTTCGGAAAGCGCGATTTCACGATTCATCTCATTATACGCACCTCTTACGGCATTTAATGTTTCAATATTCTTAAGCCATGCTACAAAGTCTATCTTTTCTGTACGTACCGCACCCTCGCTCTTTGATGCAAGTTTTTCATAGAGAGTATGAATTTTATGAGCATCATACTTTTTCATTTCGGTTACAATATATTCGCAAAGCCCGTTAAGATGCAACACACGGTTTGGTGAATGATTTATAACTGTTATATTGTTAGGAACAACAACAAGTTCGTGAATTTCGGGGATACTTCCGTCTTGTGTCAATTCTCTCAGTTCATTTTCAAATCTTTGGACAAGCGCCTGAACATGTATATGATTTTGACGGAATGGGTCTCCCGAAATCTCATGCAGGGTGTCTCCGTATTTTTTATACCATGTTCCATTATCAAAAATTTCAATGCCGTAAGAAGCATCCTGACCATAGTTTTTAACTTCTACACAGAAGATGCCGCCTTCGGTAAGAATAAGAAGATCACACTCCGCAGAGTGTCCGGAATCATAATAGAAACGGAAGTTTTTCAAAATCCGCATATCCGGATACTTATTTTTCATATTCTGCACAGCCGCGGCGGTAATGTCTTCCCCTTTTACTCCGCTGCTTATAATTTTATATGTTTCATCGTAGGTATAATTCCAGTTGAGTTTTTCATTATAATACTTGGCAGAATAAATCTTTTCTAAAAGTTCTGAGGTTTTTCTGAATTTTATGTAGTTTTCCCTGCTTGGCTCAGCCCTGCAGCCAAGTGCTTCAAACACCTTTTCAACTGCTTCCGGTCTGTATTCATTTACGCTGTAGTTATTTTGGGAGTTTTTCAGAATTCTAGATGTGTTGTATTTCAGATCACTTGAAATTTGCCAGTGGTCTTTCCCCGAATTGGTATTTCTTACCTGGCTGAGATTTGTCATATATGCCAGATACTCTTCATTACTGCATTCCATTTTGGGAAGTTGTTCGGGCATTACTCTTGTTACCATCATATCACTTGCTACATTAAGGTCTTCTATTTTATCGCCCTCATACCCGCCCAAAGTGGCAGTGTTTGCTATTACTTCTGCCATAATGCCGGGCGATGCACCTTTTTTTACATAAGTTTCTTCGTTATCTTTTTGGGCAAAATATTCTATGGTATTTCGACACTTATAACCAATGGAGCGTCTTGTTTTTGATACAAATCCCGAACACAGCCAGATAGCCACAAATCCCATAAAGTCTATACCGCCTGTTCCAAAAAACTTTCTCGAAACAAGGATTGCAACACCTGAACAGATGTATGCGTTCTGTACCGATAAATCTATAAATACCGGCAAGTGAGCCTGTTTTATAAGCAACAGCAAAACTCCCGCAAACAAAAGGATAATCCAGAAAATATTTTCTGCCATATCGTCTGCCAAGCAAACAGAAAACGGCGATAAAAACAGATAAATCGTGCAAAGCATCATATAGGCAGATGCCACATAAAATACTATTTTAACTATCTTTGCTATGACAGGTGATTTATACGCTTTTCCGCTAAATCCCACCGTGTTGCTGTTTTCTATATCAAATGATTTTGCCGAGTCAAAGTAAAGCAGAACAAGGTACGCTATAGCACAAACTGCTAAAACGGGGATTGCCATGCTATACAGCATTACAGAAATAAAAGGGATACGATTTACTAATCTTAATGGAAATTTTACAACAGTTCCAACAATGTCTGTTATCATTCCAATAACATTTTCCATAGTTTTTCTCCTTAATCAGTTAAAATTTATCTTTTTTGTTTCGCATAATAATTTTATATACCAAAATTCTTTATGCTTTAATTTTGAAATAATGCAAAAACTTATAACAAATATTATTGTTATATGAAAAAGCCGGAATAATTCCGGCGTTTTTAAAATTTTTATTATTTGGGTTGTTTGCCGATATATGCAAGTATACCGCCGTCAACATAGAGAATGTGACCATTTACAAAATCAGATGCATCTGATGCCAAAAATACTGCAGGTCCGATTAAATCTTCGGGGTCGCCCCATCTCTCAGCAGGAGTTTTTGCAAGGATAAATGAATCAAAGGGGTGCTTTGAACCGTCAGGCTGTGTTTCACGAAGAGGTGCGGTCTGAGGTGTTGCGATGTAGCCGGGTCCTATGCCGTTACACTGAATGTTATATGCACCGTATTCAGAGCAGATATTTCTTGTGAGCATTTTAAGTCCGCCCTTTGCTGCAGCATAGGCTGAAACTGTTTCTCTGCCAAGTTCACTCATCATAGAGCAGATGTTTATGATTTTGCCGTGTCCTTTTTTAATCATTGAGGGAATTACGGCTTTTGACATAATAAAGGGGGCATTTAAGTCAACATCTATAACTTTGCGGAAATCTTCTGCACTCATTTCGCACATAGGAATTCTTTTGATGATACCTGCGTTGTTAACTAAGATATCTACCACGCCAACCTCTTTTTCGATTGTTGCGATAAGGTCTGCTACTGCTTTTTCGTCGGTAACGTCGCAAATATAACCTTTTGCATCAATACCGTCTTTTGCATATGCTTCCAAGCCTTTGTTTACAAGTTCCTGATTTATATCATTAAACACGATTTTAGCACCTGCACTGGCAAGACCTGATGCGATAGCATAGCCTATTCCGTAAGATGCACCTGTTACAAGTGCGACTTTCCCGTCAAGGCGGAATTTTGTCATATCATACATAATCTTATTCCTCCAAAATTATCTTAAATCTTTTGTTTCAACAAAGTCCATATCGTCAAATTCCTGATTTTCACCGCACATAGCCCAGATAAATGAGTATGCTTTTGTGCCGACACCAGAATGAATTGACCAACTGGGGCTTATAACCGCTTCTTCGTTGTGCATAATGATGTGGCGTGTTTCGGTGGGTTCGCCCATCATATGAAATACTGCGTCGTTTTCGCCCATATCAAGATAGAGATAAACTTCCATTCTTCTGTCGTGAGTGTGGCAGGGCATTGTATTCCAGTTTGAACCGGGTTCAAGTTCGGTAAGACCCATAGCAAGTTGGCAACTCTTTATTACATCGGGGTGTATGTACTGATTGATAACCCTTTTATTACAATCTTCCACGCTTCCGCAGGGAACTTTTCTTGCCTTGGTGATATCGATTTTAACAATCGGATACGCTTTGTGTGCAGGGCATGAACTTACATAGAATTTTGCGGGGTTTTCTGAGTCTGCGCTTTTAAATGTGATGTCTTTGTTGCCCATACCGATATAGATACCATCTCTTGGGTTCATTTCGTATTCAACGCCGTCTATAGTGATTACACCTTTTCCGCCGATATTGATACAGCCCATTTCTCTTCTCTGAAGGAAATAGTCTGCGGCAAGTTCTTTACCTGCAGAGAGTTTGAGTTCAGCAAATACGGGCATAAAACCTGCAGTTATTATGCGGTCGATGTGGCTATATACCATGCGGATATTGTCTTTGGTGAAGAGGTTTGCAATATGGAACTCTTCTCTTAATCTTTCTGTAGTGTAGTGCTTAACATCTTTTGAATTTGATGCGTTTCTTATTTCCATTGTTTTCCGCTCCTTTTTAATATATCTGCCATATACTTCTATCTGGCTAAGTGCCGCCCATGAGAGCGGATATGATACCTGTGTAAGATTTTTGAGTATTATATACTCTGTTTTTTTCTTTTCGGGAAGTTCAACGGTCTGACCGTCTGCAACTGCGTCAAAATTCCCCGTTAGACTAGTCCCGTCGGAAACTCAAAATCTATTGCTTTCCAGTATGTATCATGGGGAAAATCTGCTCTTAAGAAAATGACAAGTTTTTCTACTTCGACTGTCTGACCGAAATCTATGCGGTAACGAAGGTCATCTCTCGCCCCTCCCGACCACGAATTGTAGGGATAAGGTCCGTGTCCCTGATTGCGAGTGTTTCCGTCTATGGCGTTACGCTCGAAAAAGCAAGAAGCGCCCCTTGTTACAAAGTTTGCACTTGCGTGGGGGAAGAATTTTACTTCGCCGTGATTGTCGTGTGAGTTGAGAGCAATATTTCTGTACCCGTAAATTTCATCATCTGTTACTTCTCTTGCTGAAATAACAGTGCCGTTTCCTGAAAATGCTCCTTTTTCATAGCCGTCCAAAAGTTCGCCGGTGGGAACTTCAAATATGAAAGACTTATTCGGAATATGGACTATGCTCTCAGGAAGTGAGGCGTCAAGTTTTACTGCGACGAATTCGCCCTCGGAAATATCCACCCTTATTCTGTCGCCCTCTTCAAAGGCAGAGTCATATGTAAACGAGATGTTTTTGCCCTCTGTTTTATATTTTTGAGCGCCTTTTGAGTTTACTATTTTAAGATATATCACTATATCACCACTTTATCATATATTAGTTAAATCATACCACGCAAAAAGGTTTAAGTCAAGGAAAAGCAAAGAAAAAAGCCGTCTTAATGACGGCTTTTTGTGTTAGTTTTTTAACGCATTACAGAGTATCAAGATATTCCTTTAATTTTTGAAGTGCTCTTCTTCTGTGGCTTATTTTATTTTTCACTTCGTCGCTTATTTCAGCAAATGTTTTTTGATAATCAGATACCCAGAAAAGAGGGTCAAACCCAAAGCCGTTTGTCCCCCTTTTTTCATCGGTTATGTAGCCCTCGCACTCACCGATAAAACTTTTTGTTTCGCCGTTTGGCATTAAAAGAGATACACAACTTATAAAACGGGCAGTTTTTTGTTCAAAAGAATAACCCTTTAAGTTTTCTAAAAGTTTATTCATTCCGTCATCGGGAGTTGTGCCCTCTCCTGCATACCTTGCACTGTAGAGTCCGGGCGCACCGCCAAGGACATCAACTTCTAAGCCCGAATCATCGGCAATTATGATTTTATCTGTAAATTCTCTCACCGCTTGGCATTTTAAAAGTGCATTTTCTTCATATGTTGTGCCTGTTTCGTCAACGTCTACAAATGCACCCACATCTTGCTGGGAAAGTACATTATAACCAGATAGAATTTCCCTTATTTCTTTTAACTTGCCTTTATTATTTGTTGCTACTACTATATCCATTTTATCACCTGTATTATTTAATTTCTCTTGCGCCGTCACCTGCTTTTGTTACATAGAAATCGCATTTTAATCCTGTTTTTTCTACGTAATTTTTGCCGACTTTGTTTTTGAATTCTTCAACCTTATCTTTATGGACAATACTTACTGTGCATCCGCCGAAACCTGCGCCTGTCATACGGGAGCCAAGTACCCCGTCTACCTTACGAGCCTCACAGACCAAAGTGTCAAGTTCAAAGCACGAAACTTCATAATCGTCTTTCAATGAATCGTGTGAAAGGCTCATTAAAACACCAAATGACACAAGGTCGCCGTTTTTTAAAACTTCAACTGCTTTTTTAACTCTGTCATTTTCAAAGATGGCGTGTTTTGCTCTTTTTCTTACAATTTCATCTTCTATAAGATGAGCATACTTTTCAAATTCATCAGGTGTGAAAGCACAAAGGCAATCTTTTTGGCCAAGTGCAGTTTTTAAGATTTCGAGTGCTTTCTCACATTCTGAGCGTCTTTCGTTATATTTCGATGCACCGAGAGAGTGCTTTTTATTGGTATTTGTAATTACAATTCTATAATCTCCAAGACTAAGCGGCACATATTCATAAGAAAGGGTGTTACAGTCAAGAAGTATTGCGTGGTCTTTTTTGCCCATTGCCGATGCAAACTGGTCCATAATTCCGCATTTTACCCCTGCATATTCGTGCTCTGCCTTTTGGGAAAGAAGAGCGAGGGAAACCATATCGCACTTCGTATCTATGCCGTTTTTCTCGTTAGACAGTGTCGCAAATGTAAGAGCGGTTGAAACCTCAATTGCCGCAGACGATGAAAGTCCGCTTCCGTGAGGAACTGTATCGTCATAGAGCATATCAAGAGCATCAATGTGATATCCCGCCTTGGAAAGAATGTGGGCAACTCCTATCTGATACTCGCCCCAGCCTATTCCTTTATAGGAGTCAAGACTTGAAATATCTGCTTCCACAACAACATCAAGGTCTGTCGCTTTAAGGCGAAGTTTGTTATCATTTCTTTTTCTTACTGCAATAGTTGTGCACATCTCAAGTGCGGCAGGAAAAACAAGTCCGCCGTTATAGTCGGTGTGCTCTCCTATGAGGTTAACTCTTCCGGGGGAAGAAAAAATTCTTATGTCTTCTTCGCACCCGCCGTAGAGCGAAACAAACTCTTTTTTTAAACTCTTTAAATCCATAAATACCCCCGCTGTTATTTCTTTTCTTTTATATATTTCCATTTTGCTATGCCGTCATTAAGAATATAATATTTTTGTGTGCTTTGTCCCACTGTTACCAGAATTTCTCCGTCTTTGATTTCATAAGTACCCGCAACCATCTGATACCGGGGAAGTGATGTGTCAGAATTTGACGCATCATTTTTTCCGTCATCTCTTATAATTTCCATTATAAGTTTTCCGTCAGAGTAAAGATTAAAAACCTGAGAATCTCCGCTTTCTTTTGCTTTTGATACAAGAACAGTTTGTTGCAGTGTGTCTTTATCTGAAATCTTTCCTACAAAATAATTAAGAGAATCCACAATATAACTTTCGCAGTGCCACATTGACGAACGGTAAACGCCGTCTGAATAAAGTTTTATTTCGCCGTCGGTAAGTTTCCACTCACCCTTTGCGGTAAAATCTTTCTGCGCATTTGTTTCGGACGCAGAGTGCTCCTTATCAAACCCTGCAGTAAACTTTCCGTCATACTGATCGTCAGGACTATAGGTAAAATCATAGTACCAGCCGTCAGAATGGTCGATATAATATCCCGTAATTTCTTTTGCGGTAAGGTCTTTTTTTATTTCAGAATTATCTTTCCCTGGGGTTGCATCTGACGATGAAAGAATTTCTTCAAGCACATCTTTTGTGTTTTCAGATGTCGGTCTTGCAGTGAACGACAGCACTAAAATCAGTGCCGTTATTAAAAGTGCCGCACCGACAGAAAAAAATATTACACTTTTACTTTTCATTTATATCACCTTACAAAGCGAAAAATTTAGATGCATCAATCCCGTATTTTTTCAAATTTTTCATCAAAATCATAAAGTACGGGTGAGCCTTCAGGACCGCCTCTGCGAAATCCATAGATTATAGGTTCTTCATAGTCGCCTCTGGCGATTCTATCCACTTCCCACTCGGAAACGAGAGTTGCTTCTATACCGAAATGGAAATGACCTTTAAGTTCAGGATGTTCTTATAAAGTTTTGTCAAAATCCTTTCCGGAATGTGCAATATCAGGTTCCTGAATTCGTGTATGATAGTGGTCAGATACGCCGAAATCGGTTATACCTAAAGTTTTCATCTGTGAAACAAGATCTTCATACTTAATACATTCACTATCACAACTAAGCTTCGTGTGGATATGCCAATCTGATGTTATTGCCATTATAAGCACCTCTTATTAAGATATATTTTACGCCATTTATTATACATAAAAGCATATCTGTTTTCAAGTGAATTTGCAAAAAAATACCCGACTTTTTTTAAAGTCGGATATCTTTTAATTATTCGGGTTTTGTTTCGAGTTTTAATGGGAAGTCGCCGAGTTTGTTTACCTTGAAGCCGTTTGCCTTATATTCTTCAAAGTCGAATGCTTCAAGTTCATCGATTGCAAGTTTGTGGAATTCATAGAAGTTTTTCCACCACTCATATCCTGTGCCAAGTTCTGCACTCAAGTAAGCATCGGCAATATCGCATCCCATAGCAGGAGCAACATAGAAAGCACCCATAGCAAGTACGTTTACGCCGTTGCCTGTGATAGCACGAAGTGCAGCGGGAACGCTTTCAACAACACCTGCGTGAACGTGGGCGCATTTACTTGCTGCAATATGGATACCCATACCTGTTCCGCAGAAAAGAAGTGCTCTTTCGAATTCGCCTTCTGACACCATGGCACCCGCTCTTAAGCCTACACGGTGAAACATAAGGTCGGTATCATCGGGGTCAGAATCCGCTTTAACGCCGACATCTGTAATTGTCCAGCCTTTTTTTCTGAGGTGGTCGCATACCGCTTCTTTCAAAGGGTATCCTGCAAAATCTGCTCCTACCAAAATCTGTTTGTCTTTTACTGTTTTCATAATTTTCTCCTCCATTTATATTTTTCTGATTTTGATTTTTCCTTTTTCTTTTTTTACTTCAAATATGCCGTTTGGTGTCTTTAATGTAGCATCTATTTTCATATCGGGGGCACAAACGGGGTTTGGTTTTATTTTTCCAAAGCCGATATTTTCGGGATATATTCCCAAAATGTAACGCCAGAATATATAGATGGGAACTGCACTCCAGCCGTGACAAAGAGAACCTGCTCTGAAAAAGTCTGCTTCGCCCACAAGTGTCTCCCAGAAACTTGTCGCTCCCTGATAGAGCATATATCCCCACTGCGATTCGATATCTGAAAGCACAAAATCAGAATACGTGTCCGCCTCCTGCATAAGTGCATCATATTTAAATATGAGATAACTCAGCGTCGTCGGTGCAAGGGCATCTGACAAAAGTGATTTTCTTATATCTTTTTCAAGCGGTTTAGGCACTGCGCCCGACAAAAGTGCAAGAGCCTGAGTAAGTTGGGCAAAAGATGGTTCAATATCTTCGCCGATATAACTGTGATAAACTTTCTTTTCTTCGTTATAGAAAGTTTTATGATAAGCGTTTATTATCTCTTCGTATTCTGCCTTTGCCCATTTTGAATCTTCGTCACCAAGCCAATGGCAGATTTCTTCATAAGCCTTAAGAGCCATTATGCAAAAACTGTTGAGCGGTGCATCTGCTTTTATTTTCGGATCATTCTCAAGATTTTCCATGCCGTCTATCCACTCATAGAAGTTCCAGCAGTCATCGGTCTGGGGACGCATTATTATACCGTCTTTTTTTAGTGCGACGAAAAAGCCAAGGATTTTTTCGGCAACACTTTTCATCTCTTTTGCAAAGTCCAAATCACCCGAGAAAAGCACATATTCACGAAGCGCTAAAATCCACGCAAGAGTAAAACTCGGGATTGTCTGGCTATAATATGCAGGGGCACAAATGGGTAAAAGTCCGCTGTCGAGTTGCCCTTTTGCAAAGAGAGCGAGGCTTGAACGGGGCATTTCGGTCTCCCCGAAAGCAAAGTAGCCTGTGAGCATCTGATTTCTTGAATCCATTGCGTAAAGTGCCTGTTCTCTTTGAGGGCAATCTTCATAATGCTCGTGCATACAAAGAGTCAAAGTGTCTTTGCTGACATCGTAAATTCTTTTGAAAAGGCGGTCGCCTATATTGAAATCGCCTGTAAATCCAAGAGGGTAATTAACCTCTGTGAGTCCTGCAACTGCCTTTTTAATGCCTTTATGAGAGAAAATTTGCAGATATCTTCCTGCAAGACGTTTTACTAAAAACCTTATTTTCTGTCTTCCCTCACGGCAAACACAACTAAAAGCAAAATTCCGTCCGCCGACATATGAGCGCACTCTTAAATCCGCAAGGTGTTCGCCTATGGCGATATCCAGAACTGCACCGTCTTCGGCTTCGATTTCCAGAGTTATGTATCCTGCCGTTTCTTTACCTAAATCCAAAATCCAAAAAACATTTTCGCATTTTGGCAAAATACAGTTGCCGTCTTTTTCAATGACTTTTTCTTCTTCTCGGTATGCAAGGAAAGAATACTGCATTTTTTCAGAAACAGTCTCACCGTCCGAAACGGCGAACACACCCTGATTTATAACCTTACCGCATATATCTTTTCCAAGCACAAGATTTTTTATAGGACGCGGTATGTATGTAATTTTTGAATCATCGCAGACAAAGGCGCTCTGATAGATGGAAGAAACCTTGTTTTCTCTCCAACCATCATCGCCTCTAAGGTCAAAGCCAAAATTAAATGAACGCTGATAGGTTAAAGGCTCGGTTTTACCCTGCAAAAACTCTTGTGCATCAGCACAGAGTACATTTTCATCACTTCTTAAAACAATTCCATCTAAAGACTTTGCAAGGAAAATCACCATAGGAAGACCTGTGAGGTGGTGAAACGAATTTTCCCCTTGAGAATATGCTAAAATTGACACAAGATTGTTTCCGTCTTTTACAAACTTTGAAATATCATAAGCGTCATACACTTTTTCGTCCGGAAAATCTTCGTACTGACCGAAACCCGCAAGATTTCCGTTTATATAAAGTTCATATTTTGTATCGGCACAGATGAAAAACTGTACCTCTTTGGAAGATTCCAAGTAAAACTCTGTCTGAAAACGGACGTAGCGGTTTAATTTTTTCTCGCCGTCTGGCCATATTGCCTTTGCTCCGTACTTTTTAAAAATATCCATTGATACCTCTCCTTTTAAAACTAAACAGGAAAATGTTTTTTATTTTGTAAAAAACATTTCAACAAGAGAGTATGCAAACATCCAGTTCATTTTGGGTATGGGGTGATTTATGTGATTTGATAAAAGTTCTGTTGTATCTACTCCTGCATCAAAGAGAGTTTTCCATTTTGCATAGCAGTCGCATACGGGAACATTCATTTTTTCTGCAAGTTTTTTTGCTTCTGTAAGGAATTTTTCAAAAGTTCCATCAGCCTGATACTTTAAGATATATTCAGCCGACCTCCTCAAATCAGGGTTTTCAATATGGCAACTTACGTGAGTACACATCATATTGGGTGTCATAAAAATGACTTCAATGCCTTCTTTTTTAAGGCGGTTGAAAATACCTGTCAAAGAGTTAATATATGTATCAATATCAGACTCACAGGCGTCGTTTAAACCAAAACAAACCACGCACAAATCAGGACTGTATCGAAGAACATCTCTTTCAAGACGCTCAAGTCCCTCGTGAGCACAACCTCCGCTGATACCTGCATTTATTATATTTACAGGCGCTTTTGGGAAAAACATATTTAAAATCTGACGCACTTTTGTATGGTACGCCTCGTTTGTATCATAATAAGTTTCGATGCGTTTTTCATTTGTGAGATATATATCAAAGCACCCTTGAGTAACACTGTCGCCTAAAAATGCTATTGTAACTGGCGGATTATTATTAATATCCTCTGCTTTTTTTCTTAATTTCTCAATTATTTTCATCACATAAGCCTCCGGTCAGATTGAAACTTTTTCAACAATTACATTCTATCATATCACGAAAAAATGTGAATACACTTTATTACGCTTTTGTTTGCACTATCTCACGGTTTTTTGCGTTTTTTTGTTCTATATCCCATTGAAACATAGTAAATATGCAGAAAACCAAGTTTTTAATTTATAATAAAATGCAAATTATATCAATAGCAAAAGTTATATTAAATATCTGTTACAATAATTGACTATTTTTTTGGGGAGTATTATAATTATAGTAGTAAAAAAGGCAACTTTTTTTCAAGGAGAACTAAGATGAAAAAAGAAAATAAAAATAAATGCTGTCATATGACAAGTATAGGCGGTCAGGCAGTAATCGAGGGCGTTATGATGAGAGGACCTGAGAAAATCTGCACCGCAGTGAGAAAAGCAGACGGCGAAATTGTTACTGAAATAAAAGATGTAAACTCTTTTGTTGTCCGTCACCATCTTAACAAAATCCCGATTTTAAGAGGGGTACTTTCCTTTATAGAATCAATGGTAACGGGCGTTAAATCGCTTATGTTTTCGGCAGACCAGGTCGATATTGAAGATGATACCGATGCCGAGCCTTCAAAATTTGAAAAATGGCTCACCGACAAACTCGGCGACAAGATAAAAGATATTGCAATTTACTTTGCAGTAGCGGTTGCTATCGTTTTCAGCATCGCCCTTTTTATGATACTGCCAACAGTTATTGCAGGAATTTTCGGTTATTTTATAAAAAACCGCGTGGCGCTCAATCTTATTGAGGGCGCTGTAAAACTTTCAATATTTTTTGTGTATCTGTATCTTGTATCATTTATGGACGATATAAAAAGAGTCTTTGAATATCACGGTGCAGAGCATAAAACTATTGCAGCGTATGAGGCAGGGGAAGAACTCACTCCTGAAACCGCAAAAAAATACACACGTCTTCACCCAAGATGCGGAACAAGTTTTCTTCTCATTGTAATGGTTATAAGCATTCTTATGTTTTCACTTATTTCGTGGCAGAATGTATGGCTCAGAATTGCATACCGCCTCTTACTTCTTCCCGTTGTTGCAGGGCTTTCTTATGAAATAATAAAATTTGCAGGAAGACACCCGCACGGCGTTGTAGGATTTCTTACAAAGCCGGGGCTTTGGCTTCAGAAACTTACCACAAGAGAGCCGGACGAAAGCCAACTCGAAGTTGCGATAGTTGCTATGAAAGCGGTACTTACCGAAAACAAAGAGGACGACAAATGGTAATAAATGACCTTATTAAAAAAGGAACAGATATTTTAAAGACTTTGGATTTTCCAAGACTTGAAGCAGAAATTTTCCTTTCGCACATTTTAAAAAAAGACAGGCTCTTTTTTGCAGTGCATAAAGATTTTGAAGTCGACAAAAATACAGAAGAAGAGTTTTTATCGCTTTGCAAAAGGCGCTCAACAGGTGAGCCGTCGGCGTATCTTGTGGGCGAAAAAGAATTTATGTCGCTTTCATTTACGGTTAATAAATCGGTGCTCATTCCCCGAAGCGAAACAGAACTTACAGTTGAGGCAATTATTGACAAATATAAAAATAAAAAAGTTAATATAATGGATATATGTACAGGCTCTGGCGCAATCGGCTCTTCACTTGCCTATTATATCATAGACGCTTTTGTAACAGCAGTTGACATATCAGAAGATGCACTTAGTCTGGCAAAAGAAAACGCCCAAAAATTAGGCGTCTCAAAAAAAATTTCATTTATAAAAGAAGATGCTCTTTCTCTGAAAGAGCGAAAAGAAAAATTTGATATCGTAGTTTCCAATCCGCCTTATATAAAATCAGAGATTATAAAAACGCTTGAAAAAGATGTAAAAGATTTCGAGCCAATCCTTGCTTTAGACGGCGGAGATGACGGACTTATATTTTACAGAAAAATTGTTGATAATATAGAAAAGGTATTAAAGCCAACGGGCGAAATTTATTTTGAAATAGGTTTCGACCAGGGAGAAGATGTCAAAGATATAATGAGTGTAAAGTTTACTGACATCAAAATAGTAAAAGACCTTGCCGGTCTTGACAGACTTATTTCAGGTCAACTGAGATAAGACTCAAAATAAAGCAGTAATTCTTCTTTGTGCTCGGCATATATGCCGTTTTTCAGTCTTTCTTCTTCATCACGGGTTATATAAAGAGGCTCTGCCTCACTCTCTTTGATAAGAGTTCTTTCCCCGTTTTTTTCCTCATAGGCACAAAGACGCCCGTCTTCAAGTTTTAAAAAATACTTAGCACTTTCTCTGGGCAGTGCATCAGACGCCACTTTCTCATCGATTACCCGTCCCCGTTGTGCTATAGGTTCAGGAGTACCTGGACTGTTTGCAAAAAAAGCAACAGAAAAAAGTACAATAACAAAAAGGATACCCAAATATATTTTCCAACCCAATCTCATTTTACCACCACTTATTTTTTAAAAAATTACATTTATAGTTTGGTATATAATTTTAAAAATATGCATTTTTAAAAGCCGGAGATGACCTTACATGAAAAAACTTGACACTACCAAAGCAAATCAACGCCAAAAACAGTCAAAAAAGACAAGGAGTGAAAATTCGCTTTCTAAAAGAAGCAAGTCTTTCATAACATTTGTAAATGTTATGAAAGGTTTTGTCGTGCTTGTTTTAGCACTTAGCATATCACTCGGTATTGTAATGTACGCACAGACAGATTTCAGTTTCGGCGATGATTTCACTGCTTTTGATTTAAGTCTTTCTTCTACAATATACTGCGAAAACAAATACGGTGAATATATTGAATACGAGCAGTTTAAATCTTCCGACAAAAGAATATGGGTAGACATCGAAAAAGTCCCCGAGGATTTAAAAGATGCCTTTGTGGCTATTGAAGACCAGAGATTTTATTCACACGCAGGTGTGGATTTGAAAAGGACTCTCGGTGCTGCGATAAATGTATTTTTAAAAGGCGACTCATCATACGGCGGTTCAACAATAACACAGCAACTTGTAAAAAATATCACTCAAGATAAAGAACGTACAAAGGCAAGAAAATTAAGAGAGATTTCAAGAGCGCTTGTGCTTGAGACCAAAATGGACAAAGACCAGATTCTTGAAATGTATATGAATTCTATCTACTTAAGTCAGGGTGTTCACGGTGTTCAGGCGGCATCGCACGTGTATTTCGGTAAGGATGTATCAAAACTATCCTTGGCAGAATCTGCTTGTATTGCGGGAATCACACAGTTCCCCACAACTTTTGACCCGCTTTTAAACCCCGAAAACAACAAAAGAAAGCAAACTTTAGTGCTTTCTAAAATGCTTGAACTCGGCTTTATTGACGAGGCAGAATATGAAAAAGCAATAAATGAAGAACTTGTGTTTATGGACGGAGAGAAAAACCAGCACGACACTCTTACAGACGATACACAGTCCTATTTTGCAGATTTTATTTTTGAACAGGCAAAAAAAGACCTTATGAATGAATTCGGATATACCGAGGTTTTTGCAGAAGACCTTCTTTGCAACCGCGGTCTTAAGATATATGCAACAGTTGATCCCGAAGTTCAGAATACCATGGAAGACTATTATGAAAACTCTTCCAATTTCCCTAACCTCTACGGCTCTGATATCGCACAGTCGGCGATGGTAATTATGAACCCGTCAAACGGTCAGGTTAAAGGTATTGTCGGCGGAAGAGGCGAAAAAGAGGGGGCGAGAATACTTAACCGAGCAAGTCAGAGTAAGCGTCAGCCCGGTTCGTCTATAAAGCCCATAGCGGTATATGCTCCTGCTCTTGAGGAAAATGTTGTAAACCTTTCAAGCACTATAAACAATTTAAAACTGACTGTAGGCGACTGGACGCCTAAGAACTCTAACGGCAAATATACTGCGCCCGTTACTATCCAGAGTGCCGTGGCGTATTCATATAATGTTCCTGCGATAAATGTGTTAAAAGACCTCGGCGTCGATAAATCGTTCTCATATTTAAAAGACAAACTCCACATTTCAACCCTTATCGATTCCGTTACAAAAAACGGCAAAGTTTATTCCGACAAAAACCTTTCCTCTCTTGCGCTCGGCGGTCTTACAGAGGGCGTTACTCCGCTTGAAATGACCGCAGCATATTCCGCACTTGCAAACGGCGGTGTGTATATTGAGCCGACCTCATACACAAAGATTTATGATAAAGCAGGAAAACTTTTCTACGAGAAAAAACCGTTTAAAACAAGAGCGTTTTCAGAAGAAACTGCTTTCCTTACTCAGCAACTTTTAAAAGGCGTTGTTCAGTACGGTACTGCAGGTGGCTCTGTTATAGGAAATAACGATACCTGCGGTAAAACAGGTACAACAGACGATAACAAAGACAAGTGGTTCATAGGTTTTACACCGCACTACTGCGCAGGTGTATGGTTTGGTTATGACAGTCCTAAGGTTGTAAGCACGGGTACAAATCCGTCACTTGCCGTATGGAAAAACATAATGACAGATATCCACTCAGGGCTCTCTGCTAAAACTTTCAAAAAACCCTCAGGCATTGTATCTGCCGAGGTTTGCCCCTATACAGGCGTTTACGAATCGCAATCTGCACCTACAATCTATGTAAACAAAAAATTCCTTACAGGCTACTGCAAGGGCAAAAATCACGGAAAATATATAGGTTGGTCAGAAGAAGACGATAAAATTTTAGAAGAAATGAGAAAAGAAGAAGAGGAAAAATTAAAAGCCGAGCAGGAAGCAAACAGCGCCGGGGAAGAAACCCCGTCAGATACTGAAAGCACCGAAAACACGCAGACAACATCCAAACCTTCCCAGGAGGGCGAAACTCCTCTAAAAACTAATGATGATGAATAAAAAAATGCTATCTGCATATGCAGATAGCATTTTTTATTAGTCTCCGTATCTGTTCGGCCCGTCTGTTCCTTTTTGAGCAAGTAAAACTATAAGGATAATATTTCCGATTGTAGATAAAAACAAAAGCAAAGCAAATATTGCGCTTCTGCCCGTATCGTGCAGACGGCGTACTATAAGAGAAATCTGCGGGATTAAAAGCACGATAGAATATACAAGTATAAAAAAGAGCGTAATTTGTACTGCGCCCGAGGCAAGAATGTTTTCTGCAGAAGTTACCTCAGGAGATGTCCCTGCATATGACACTACGCCAAAAAGCAAGATGGTAAAAAGCACAGATATTATCATATTCATAAGATATGCATACCAGTACGCAGAGCGTGATGTACGAGAACTGAAATCAAACATCTTTTTAAACATTTCGCCGTATGCAGAAAATAGGTTGTACTTTTTTTCTTCTCTCTCAACAAGATGGGGAAGTTCCGCCCCGCAGGAAAGACACACTAAAAGGTTTTCATCTTCTGTAATTTCCCCGCACACACGGCATTTTCTCATAAGTTTTTCGTCCATTTTTTTACTCCTTTGTGAAAGGTTTAAACGAAGGCATTGGTTTTAATTTGAAAAGATTTCTCTCGTGAAGAGTGTCAATTCTCTTTTTCGTGTCTTCATTATCTATTTTTCCTGTGCGTATATATTTATCAAGTTCGGCATAAGTAAAGCCGAGATTATCCTCATCGGTTTTTCCGCAAAGACCGTCTATAGGAACTTTTTCAACAAGGTCATAGGGAAGCGAAAGTGCGTGTCCCACCTCTTTAACCTCTGTAACAGTGAGATTTGAAAGCGGTGAAAAATCTCCCGCCATATCTCCGTAACGTGTGGAATAGCCAACCCAGTCTTCAGATAAATTACAGGTGTTTACAACGCGTCCGTTAACGCACTGTGAAACTGCATATAAAACTGTCATTCTTATGCGCGGGGGCATATTAATTCTTGCCTGATCAGTAATTTCAAGTTCCTTTGGCAAAACCTTATCAAAAGCATCTCTTATGTCTTTAATATTTACCGTATAACTTTTTATTCCCAGATGAGTGCACAGTTTCTTTGCCGAGTCGATATCGTGCTGAACTCCGCAGGGCATAAGTACCCCTATTACTCTTTCCTTTCCGAGTGCCTCGGCACAAAGCGCCGCCGCAACCGAAGAATCCTTTCCGCCCGAAATACCGATTACGGCATTTGAGTCTTTTCCGTTTTCTTCAAAAAATGAGCGTATCCACTCTATGCATTCATTTTTTACTTTTTGAGCGTCGAACAAAATACCGCCTCCAAAAAATATACTGCTCACAGATAATATTATCTGTAAGCAGTAAAATTTTATCATAAAACCTCTTATGTGTCAATCGCATCATATTTTGCCATAAGTTTTCTGTAAAATACGCAGATTTTAAATTTCCAAGTGTTGCAGTGCATACTGAGCCACATATCTCTGTCTTTTATACTCGGGAACTCAATCTCTTTGCACTCACACAAAAGGCTGTCCTTATTTAATTTTTCATAAAAAGGGCAAAGTGGATATAAACTCATACTCCGCCCTCCCTTATTTAAGTCTGTAAAGTCTTACGAACTTACCGTAACTTATGCCCTGTTCTTTACTCATTCTGTCAGCATCAATGAGAGTTATTTTAACGGGGACTTTTGTTACGGACTTATGTATAAGTCCTAAATCTCTCATATATGTGCTGCGGCAGTTTTCACTGCAGAATTTTCGCATTCTCGCTGCGGTAAAAATATGTCCGCACCTTTGACATAAATGCCTCTCGCCTATCTTCGCCTTTCTCTTTGAATAAAGCAGAGCGCATTTTTTTCTGCAAAACTTTCTTGCATTTTTGTCTGTTGTAAAAGTTTTTTTGCAATATGGACAAATTTTTGTTACTTTCATTTTTCCTCCTGTCAGATGTTGGCTTCGATAAAGCAACCAAGCACGTACATAAAACCTGAAACCAACATTAAAACCTTTTCGTTTGCAAATAATGTGTTAAACATTTGTTTCACAAAAAACACTTCCTTTCTCAATTTTACAATACCCTTATTAATAATGTTTCGCTATCGACACATTTATAATAACACGCTTTTGTGTCGTTGTCAACACATTTTTTTGAAAAAAGTATTGATTTTTTTGAAAAAGTGTGTTATTATGGTTACATCAAATAGGAAAGGATTGTTTGTATGGCAAGTTTAGGCGACCGTATAAAAGAACTCAGAAAAGCACACGGATATACTCAGAATGAATTTATCGATATATTAAAAGAAAAATACAATTTGAAAGCAGACAGAGTAATGCTCTCTAAATGGGAATGCTCCAAGCAGTGCCCCCATATTGAAACTTTAAAATGCATCGCATCTGCATTTGATGTAACTCTGGACTACTTAAACGGCATTGAAGAAAGACCCAATCTCAAACTTAAAAACATCTCTCAGGCAACTGAAACAAAAATTCCCATGTATGGCAAAATCGCCTGTGGCTCCCCTATTGAATGCAATACCGAGTTTGATATTGAAACTATTCTAGGTGATAAAGTTGACGGCGACTTTTGTGTCGTTGCAAGGGGCGACTCTATGATTAACGCCCGTATTTTTGACGGCGATATTGTTACTATAAGACGGCAAAATGTTGTTGAAAACGGCGAAATTGCCGCAGTTGCTATAGGCGACGAGGCAACACTTAAAAGAGTTTATTATATTGAAAACGGCGTAATGCTTGTGCCTGAAAACCCTGCTTATAAACCTATGGTTTTTGTGGGGGAAGAGTGCCAGAATGTAGTTGTGCTTGGAAAAGCAGTTTCTATGCATACAGTTCTTAACTAATAGTTTTATTCGCCTTTTGGCGAGTGGTATTTCTCTTTCGAGCAGATTACAATCCCTCCGTCATTTTCTTGCGAAAATGCCACCTCCCTTTACACAAGGGAGGCTTTTTTGTTTCATCAAAAAAAATTACACTAAAAATATTGCTATTTTTTAAATTTTAGGTTATAATAAATTTGCCAAGTCAATTAAATAATATTTTTTAAGATATGCTGTGCGATATTGGTATAATCACGCTTATTTTTTCGTACACTAAACAAGAAATTCGTTAAAAACGCGAATTCCTCAATGTTTAGTGTATGTAAAAGTATATCTATATTATTGAATTGGTTTGGCGACTATCGGAGTTTGCGTTTTTTATGCGTCTGCTTCGGTAGGCGCATTTTTTAATTGCGGAGGGGTTTGTTATGAGAAATGTTATATGTAAGGCTGCTTTAAAAAGGGGTGGATGGGTATACGGTTACTATTTACCATCAGTTGACGGGAAAACTGATTTTATTGCAAATTATCCCGACATAA
>JAZQDA010000170.1:0-6114 GCA_045546535.1 Clostridia bacterium
CAGACAGTTATTGCTTGTATAGTTCAGGCTTGTGACGCAATAAGTGCCGCAAGACCCGGTGCAAGACGAGAAAACCTTGTAACATACATAAAACGTCTTGAAAAACTTGAAGAAATTGCAAACTCTTTTGACGGAGTTGAAAAATCCTTTGCAATTCAGGCAGGACGCGAAGTAAGAATTATGGTTAAACCTGAAGATGTCAAAGATGAGGATACAATTCTCATAGCACGCGACATTGTTAAGAAAATCGAAAGCGAACTTGAATATCCCGGTCAGATTAAGGTAAATGTAATCAGGGAAACACGCTCTGTCGATTACGCTAAATAATATAATCAAAAATTATAGGAGCGGGCTTTTAAGCCCGCTTCTGTTGTTAAATAATCTGTTAATACTCAGAGCGAAAGGGGGCAGGGAAAATGAAAATACTTGCAATAGGCGATGTTTTTGCAGAGTGCGGAGTTGAGCATACCTCGCTTGTTTTAAGGAGTATAATTGAGGAAGAAAGTATAGATTTTTGCATAGCAAACGGTGAGAACGCATCAGGTTCTGGGATAACACGCCGTGCATATAATGAACTCTGCGATGCGGGGGTTGATTTCATAACTTTAGGCAATCACGCATTTGGTAAAAAAGACGTACGTAACATTTTTGAAGAAGAAACAAATATCATAAGACCTGTCAACTATCCGAGAGAAACTCTTGGAAACGGCTCAGCCGTAGTAAGATGTAAAGATAAAAAAATTGGCATTATAAATATTATGGGTAAGGTCGGAATGAATGTTGAAACGGAATGCCCGTTTTCTTCGGTTGACCGCGAAATTGAAAACTTAAAAGACAAATACGATTTTTTAGTGGTTGATTTTCACGCAGAAGCAACAAGCGAAAAAATTGCTATGAAATATCATCTTGAAAGACGTGCATCTGTACTTTTCGGCACACACACCCACGTTCAGACAGCAGACGAAACAGTAACACCATCAGGTCTTGGTTATATAACCGACCTTGGTATGACGGGCGCTATGGACTCGGTTCTTGGTGTAAAAAAAGAAATAATTTTATCGAGGTTTATACACGGAGATAAACAAAAATTTGAATATGCTTATTCAAGAGCCCATCTTTGCGGGGCGATTTTTACGATAGATGACAGTACCAATAAATGCATAGATGTAAAACGAATAAGAGTAATCTGACCAGAGGGGAGAGAACATATGAAAAAACTTATAAGAATAATATCGATTGTTTTGGCAAGTATGTTGATTTTTTCCGCCTGTTCAAAAGAAAGTTCTACAGATATTAAAACGGGTGCAGATGCCGATTCGAGAAACGGCGGAGTTTTAAAAATGGGCTGTGTGCCCATAGATACACTCAATCCGCTTGTGACAGAGCATTCTTCCATACGCGATTTTCTCTCTTTAGTGTATGAAGGACTTTTCGTTGCAAATACAGACCTTGGCTACACCCCCATACTTGCAAGTGAATATGTTGCATCAAACAATAATACTACTTACACAATAAAATTAAAAGGCGGAGTGAAATTTCACTCAGGCAAAACATTCTCTTCAGAAGACGTAATTGCAACGCTTGAATATCTTTCGCTTTATACTACCAGATATTCCTCTTTTGTCCAAAATATCGCCTCGTATAATGCACCGTCTGAAGATACTGTGATAATAAATTTGAAAAATCCCGTATCTGATTTTATAAATACTCTTGATTTCCCTATTCTTCCTAAAGGTCTTTCGGGCGCAGATTTCACCGTCGGCTCACAGTTTTTTGTGCCTGACGGAACGGGAATGTATGTTTATGACAGTACACTCGAATATAAAAACATCTACCTTAAAGCGAATGAAAACTGGCACAGCGATGCCAAAAGGGCACATATTGATAAAATCGATGTTGAAATTTTATCGGACGAACAGACTGTAATTTCCGCTTTTGATGCAGGAAGTATTGATGTTCTTACCACCTCGTGGAAAAGCCAGTCTGAACTGAGCCTTACCTCAAATCTTTATAACACATATAATATACCTTTAAACAGACTAACCTTTATAGGCATAAATACTCAAGTTTCCTCTTTTGATACCGCAAAAGAAAGAAAGGCTCTTATGAGCGCGGTAAATTCACAGAAAATATGCGAAGAAATTATGCTCAAAAGTGCCGTGGCGACAAATGTGCCTGTCAGAGACGGAGTTTATTTTAACGAAGAAGATTTACCGGATTTGTCAGAAAGCGAAAAAACAGATGCAGTTAAAGAGCCAGGAGAAGTTGAAGATGGTGCTAAACCTGAGATTTTCCTCTTATATAATTCTGACAGCAAAACCAAAAAACGCCTTGCCCTTGCTGTAAAACACCATCTCGAAATAGCGGGGTATAATATAACTCTTAATCCTCAACCGCTTGAAGAATATCTGAGAAAAGTTTCTGCCTGTGAATATGATTTGTATGTGGGGGAGGTCAGCATAGATAATGCGTCAAACTTAGAGTTTATGTTCGGCGAGGAAAGAAACGGTCAGAATATCTGCACATATTCATCTCCTGAACTTTCTGCACTTGTATCCAACCTCAACCGTATGTCAGGCAAGGAAAATAAGAGCATTGCGTGGGAAAACTTTGAAAAATATTATCTTGATAATGCTTTCCAAGTTTCTCTCTACTTTACCAAAGGAGCAGTATATGTAAATAAGAGGGTGAAAGGCAAACTCAATCCAAATCTTTCATCTCTTCTCAATGGTTTTGAAGATCTTTATATCGAAGAATGAATTTGAATAAAATGCACAAAAGAGATTGTCTCTTTTGTGCATTTTTCACGAAAATAATGAAAAAGCCCGTTATCATAAAAAAACGGGCTTTTTTTATGCGAAAAACTATTGCAAAATCCTTAAAAATGTTATATAATCATAAAAAAGTGGTGAAAAGTGGGCTTAAATGGTAATAAGTGGTAGATTTCACCAAAAATGTAAAAGAAAGGAAGTGAAGAATGTGTTCAGTGGCGAATATCAGCATACACTCGATGCAAAAGGCAGAGTAATAATGCCCGCGAAATTCCGTGAACTTCTGGGTGATAAGTTTTTCGTTACCAGAGGTCTTGACTCAAATCTCCTGGTCTTTGACCGTTCTGAATGGCAGAAGTTCTATGACAAACTGAGCACACTTCCTCTTTCAAACAAAAATTCCCGTAACTTTTCAAGGTATTTTCTGGCAAGTGCTATTGAATGTGAAACGGACAAGCAGGGAAGAGTACTTATCCCCCAACCATTAAAAGAGTCTGCTAACCTTTCCAAAGATATCACAATCATCGGCAACGGAAACAAACTTGAAATATGGGATACAAAAACATGGGCTGACCATATCGGCTCTATCGACACAGATGAACTTGCTGACAATCTTTGCGAAATCGGCATAATGATATAAGGAGAGTTTGGGGTGGAGTTCAAACACGTATCTGTTCTTTTAAATGAAACTATAGATTCTTTAAAAATCAAACCCGACGGCATATATGTTGACGGGACTCTCGGAGGCGGAGGACACAGTTTTGAAATTCTTTCGCGTCTGGGGAAAAACGGCAGACTCATCGGCATAGACCGTGATACCGAAGCGTTAGATGCTGCAAGGAAAAGACTGTCATCATTTTCAAATGTTACATATGTTCATTCAAACTATAAAGAAATAAAGCACATCCTTTCAAGTGAAAACTTGGAAAACATAGACGGTGCAGTCATAGACCTTGGCGTTTCGTCATATCAACTTGACTGCACCGAGCGGGGATTTTCCTATATGGACGACGCACCGCTTGATATGAGAATGGATAAAGCAAGTTCATTCAGTGCTTATGATGTTGTAAATACATATTCTGAAAAGGCGCTCACAGAGATTTTTTACAACTACGGTGAAGAGCGTTTTTCAAAAAGAGTTGCACAGTTAATTACACAAACAAGGGAAACAAAACCAATAGAAACAACACTAGAACTTGTTGAGATAATAAAAAAAGCAATCCCTGAAAAATTCCGTCAGAAAGGTTCGCATCCTGCCAAAAGAGTTTTTCAGGCAATAAGAATAGAGGTAAACGCAGAACTTGAGCCTTTGAAAGATGCGCTTTGTGATTTTTTTGACGCACTCTCATCAGGCGGAAGGCTTAGCGTAATAACTTTTCATTCGCTTGAAGACCGCATAGTAAAGAAAGTCTTTGCTTCTTTTCAACAAGGCTGTACCTGTCCTAAGGACTTCCCGATATGCGTTTGCGGAAACAAACCAAGAGGAAAGGTAATCACAACAAAACCCATACTTCCCACAGAGGAAGAGATTGAAATAAACAAGCGCTCAAAAAGTGCAAAACTCAGAGTTGTAGAAAAATTATAACGAGGTGAACAAATTGTCCGCAGCATACTATATCGGAACATCTGCCTATAAAATGGAACAATATAATTCCTATACTGAAAAAATGCAGGAAAAACAGGAAGAGAAAAAAAGGGTAAAGACAATGGCAAAAAAACTTACCCGCAAAAAACTTATCCTTGCATTCTCTGCAGTGGTATTTGTAGCAACAGCATTTTTGTACCTCAATGTAGTACTGCTTCAGACATCAGCCAGTTACACCTCTAAGGTTGCCCAACTTGAAGACCTTAAAATGAGAAACGCACAACTTAGTTTCGATGTTGCATCTGGAGTAGACCTTGCCGTTGTTGAAGCAAAGGCGAAAAACGAATACGGAATGCAAAGGCCCGAAAGCCATCAGAATGTATATGTTAAAGTTTGTCAGAACGAATATGCCGAAACCTTTACGGCTCCCCGAACAGATGCAGGATTTGTAGAACGTATGATAACAAGCCTTAAGGCATTTTTGGCATATATCGGATAATTTACAAATATAATCAAAGTGAAGCATTTTGGTTTTACCCGATATAGACAAACTGCCTGCGGGAAATATTAAACATAGACGCCTTTTTGAGCATCGACCGTATCGGCAAGAATTTCGGTCCTGACCAAAAAGGCTTGCTTTTTCAATAAGACTATTATTTTATTTGTAATTTGTTGCCAGTAAGGAGATTTCAAATGAAAAAATTATCACTGTCCGGCATCCAGCAAAGAATAATAACAATCCTGATAGGAGCAGTTGCACTTTTGTGTCTGCTTTTAGTTAGAGTTGCCTGGATTCAAATCTTCGATGGTGAACAGTATAGCCGTGAGGCCGCTATGCAACAGACAAAGGATATGGCAATAAGTTCTCACAGAGGAACGATATATGACCGAAACCTTAAACCTTTGGCACAGAGTTCATCTGCGGAAACAGTAACGGTAAACCCCTCTGCAATAAAGGAGGTTGGCAAAACAAATGAAGTTGCAACAGAACTCAGTGCAATTCTTTCTATGGATAAAGATAAAGTTTATTCTTATCTTGCCAGAAATTCAAAATATGAGATTGTCAAAAAAAGAATAGACAGAGATCAGGCGGCGAAAATAAGAGAAAAAGCGCTTCCCGGCGTTGTCCTTGTGGAAGATTTCAAAAGATATTACCCCGGCGGTACGCTCGGTGCTCATGTCATTGGCTTTGTGGGCGAAGACAATCAGGGCCTTGCAGGTATTGAAATGATATATGAAAACTACCTCAAAGGTCTTCCGGGTAAAATAATTACTGCACAGAATGCAGTCGGCACAAATATGCCGTACGAATACGAAAAATACATAGACCCCGAAAACGGAATCAATGTAGTTCTTACACTTGATGAAGTTATACAAAGAAAAACAGAAGATGCACTAAAAAAAGCAGTTGAAAACTATAATGTTGAAAATGGTGCGTCGTGCATAATTATGGGAGCCAAAACAGGTGAAATTCTTGCTATGGCGACCTATCCGACCTTTGATTTAAATGACCCTTACACAATAGTTAACGAAACCAAGAGGGAAGAAATACGAAAAATAGAAGACGATAAAGAGAGACAGCAACAAGCCTCAAACGAACTTAACCGTCAGTGGAGAAATAAAGCCGTGGTTGATTCATATGAACCGGGCTCTACATTTAAAGCGATGGTTGCCGCTATGGCTCTTGAAGAAAACCTTGTAAATTTAGGCGAAAACTTTGTGTGCACAGGCTCTGTTCACGTAGCAAACTATAACATC
>JAZQDA010000171.1:0-5803 GCA_045546535.1 Clostridia bacterium
ATGGCTACGATCCGACTTATATATTTTAAAGAAAGGAGTTTTTAATTTGAAAAAAATTATCTCACTTATTCTCGCACTTTCTGTCATAGTTTTGCCAAAAGTTTCACTGGCAGATTATGCTTATGAAAAAATTTCTTCCGAAATGATAACCGATTCGGTAACATACAAAGAATTTAACCTGCTCTCTTCTTCCGGCTGGATAAGGGCGTACACCGCTTTTGTAGACCTTGAAAGCGATAATTCGTCTTTAAAGGTGCTCACTTCTTCAAAAGGGGTAAGTTATCTTTCAACTGTACGCAATATGGCAAAAGAGTCGGGCGCAAGGCTCACAATAAACGGCGACTTTTTCAATGTCAGACAAGGGCAGACAAATATGCTCGGTATGACGATTTCAGAGGGCGAACTTTTATCTTCTCCCGCACTTGACAATATGGTATCATTTGCTATAACCGATGAAAAAGAAATCATTATGGATTATTTTTCTCACACCTCCAACGTTACATCTCCTCAAGGCTATGTCCACCCGATATATCAAATAAATAAACTCCCCGTTACAACAGGTGCGATAACGATGCTTACAGACAAGTGGGCACCGCTCACCCCCGAAGGATTTGATGTACTTATGGTGTCATCTGACGGTCTTGTCCAAAAAAGGCTTTCTGCATCATCTTCTGCAGAATTTGTTCCCGAAGATTCATATATACTTGTTACCAACTACGAAATAAACGGGTTTTTTGATAATTTCTCTGTTGGCGATGAGGTGAAAATTGAAACTGTTCTCACCCCCGATGTTCAAAAAATAAAGGAAGCAACTGGCGGAAACACTTTGCTTGTGTCTGACGGAAAAATGGTAAAGTTTACAAACAACATAACGGGCAGAGCGCAAAGAAGCAGTATAGGTGTAACAAAGGACGGGAAAACCCTTATTCTTGCAGTTACAGACGGACGAGGGGTTACTGTGCCGGGTCTTACTCAGGAAGAGATGGCAAATCTTATGATACATCTCGGCGCAGACAGAGCCATAAACCTTGACGGTGGCGGGTCATCTACCTTCACAGTTCAAAACGCTGACGGGACATTTGTAAATAAAAACAGCGTAAGTTACGAGCGTCCCGTATCTACCGCTATAGGCATTTTTTCAGATAAAAAATACGGACAAACGGCAGTAAGAGGCGAAATAATTCCATCTCAGAGCGTTATTTTAGAGGGCGACAGTGTAAGTTTTGATGTAAAATTCTATGATAAATACGATAACCTTTTCCCATATAGCGACTCGTCATTAAAACTTTATGATGAAAATGGAAACACTGTAAACATTAAAAATTATACTGCCGAAAAAGGCAATCACAAAATATATGCATCTTTAAACGGCGTGGTTACAGAGTGTGAAATTAAGGTTATAGATTCGCTTTCTTCCATTGAACTAGGCGATGAAAAAGTAAATCTTGAAAAAGGAAAATCGCACACCTTTAAAGTGTACGGCTACAGTGAAAACGGCGAAAAAACGCTCATTGACCCCACGCTTACCCAGTGGTTTTCGCTAAGTGAAAACGCCGAGATTAAAAACGGCACTCTTACTCTTTCAGATAACGGCGGTGCAATAGTTGGGGTAAGATACAAGGGCGTTACAGATTATGCAGTTATAAACAAAAGCGCAAACGGATTAAAACCGTTTTTACCTGAATACAAAAAAGATGTGTTTGAGGGAAGTTTGCAAGACGGCAAAAAAGTTGCGATATCCGGCGATGTGCCAAAGGGTGCAACGCTTCTTAACAGACTGTTTTCAATCTCAAGGCTTAATGAAATAGAAAAGTATGACAAAGCATACATTACAGCAGGTGATTTTCCTGAAAAGGTGCCACAGAATACAAAAATTTCGGATTCATATTCTGAAACAATCATTGAAAACACCGCTTTTGTAACTTTAAATACAAAAAACGGCTACCTTTCAAGCGGAAGCGACTGGAATAAACTCCACAAGGTTTTATCATCAGATGTTAAAAATGTTGTCATTACATCTTCCCTTTCGCCGGATAGTTTCGATGATTACGAAGAAAAAATGATGAAAGAAATTCTCAAGCAAAGTGCAGATTCAGGCAAACAGATTTTCTGGGTAAGTTCAGGCGAAACCCCGTCAGTAAAAAAAGACGGCGGTGTGATATATATACAGGCGGGAACTGTTACAGATTACAAAAAGGAAAGTATAAATGATAATATCCCTCTTTGTGCATATGTTGTTTTCTCAGTAAGGGGCGACGAAATCAAATTTGCATTTAAAGAGTAAAAGCAGATAAAAAAAGCGTGAGATTTTAAAATCTCACTCATTTTTTGTATTTTAATGGTCTTCTAAAAGTTTTTTGTTTTTCACGAGATATTCAACACCTGAGTAGATTGTATAAAGCGTAGCAACGAGCATTGCAATATAACCTATTGAATATCCTTTTCCCAATATATCAAGTTTAAAGCCGAATTCATTTCCAAAAAGGAATACGCAAATAACAGAGCCTATCTGAATACAGGTCTTTATCTTACCTGTCATTGATGCAGCAATTACAACGCCCTTTGACATAGCAACGGTACGAAGACCTGTTACTATAAACTCTCTGGCAATAATAATTACCGCCATATACGCTGCAATTTCACCTGAGCCGACAAAGCAAATAAGAGCGGTCGCAATTAAAAGTTTATCTGCTAAAGGGTCTATGAACTTACCAAAGTCTGTAACCATATTATAGTTTCTGGCAACATAGCCGTCTACACCGTCGGTGAGCGATGCAAGTGCAAATATCACACAGGCAACGAGTTCGTTATAAGGGAAATCCCACATATATGCTATCATAAAAAGCGGTATAAGGATTATTCTTGACATTGTAATTTTATTAGCAAGATTCATAGTATCACCTCTTGAATTTTCTTTTATAAAAATACCACAAAATTTACTTTCTGTCAACACATTTGCAAACTACATCGTAATCTGAGAAATCGACAATTTCAACATCGATTATATCGCCGATGCTAAGTTCTTCTTCGCTGTAGATATATGCTATGCCGTCAACTTCGGGGGTGTCAAACGAGCATCTTCCCACATAGCATAGTTCTTGTGCGTCATAGCCCTCTATTATAACCTTTTCTTTCCTGCCAAGTTTTTCTTCGTTTTTGCCCCTTGAAACTTCTTTTTGAATTTTCATAGCCTCATCAAGACGCATCTGTTTTACATCGTCTGCTATCTGACCGTCAAATTCTGACGCCTTTGTGCCCTCTTCTTTTGAATAGGTAAAAATGCCTACTTTGTCAAGATGGTAAGTCTTTAAGAATTCTTTTAAAAGGTTAAAATCTTCCTCGGTTTCACCGGGAAATCCGACTATTAAAGATGTACGGATTGTGAGATTGGGTATTTTCCCCCTCATTTTTTCAATGAGAGATTTAACCTCTTCGCCTCGGCTTCGTCTGCCCATTTTCTTTAAAATGTTATCTGAAATATGCTGAATGGGCATATCAAGATATTTTACTACCTTTTCATTTTGTGCGATTTCGTCAATCAGTTCATCGGTTATATTTTCGGGATATGAATATTGAAGTCTTATCCATTCAAGCCCCTCTATTTTTGAAAGTTGGCTTATTAAGTCTTTAAGGGTTGTATTTTCAAGGTCTTTACCGTAACACGCTGTGTCCTGTGCTACAAGTATCAGTTCTTTTACGCCGTTTCGGGTAAGAGTTTTTGCTTCATTTAATATACTGTCCACAGGTCTTGAACGAAATTTCCCGCGAAGTTTCGGGATTATACAATAGGTGCAGAAATTGTCGCACCCGTCGGCAATTTTAAGATATGCAGTATGAGAGGGTGTACTTTGCATTCTCGGGAGATCATAACTCACTGGCGTATTTACATCGCCAACGAAAGAATTTTTTTCGCCTTTTTCAAAATATTCTTTTATAACTTCAGATATCTTGGCATAATCAGTTGTACCAAGGATAATATCAACTTCGGGCAGGTCTTTTTCAATGTCTTCTTTGTACCTTTGAGCAAGGCACCCCGTTACAACTAAAAGTGAGCATTTGTCCTTTTTGTACTCTGCCATCTCGAGTATTGCACCTATTGATTCTTCCTTTGCAGAGTCTATAAATGCGCAGGTGTTTACAACCAAAACATCTGCTTCCTCAGCGTTTGCAGTTATAGTATAACCGCCCTCTGAAAGTATGCCGAGCATGGTTTCGGTATCTGTGAGATTTTTAGCACAGCCAAGTGATATAAATCCTATTTTTTTACTCATTTTCTCTCTCCCTGATTGCTTCTTTAATGCATTTGTCAATATCTGTAAAATCAAATCCGCGCGATGCAAAATAGCGGGTTATTTTTGCTTTTGTCTTGGGGTCAGTTAAGTCTTCGCCTCTGTATTTTGTTAAGATAAGGTCTTTCATTTTTTCAGACTCGTTTTCTTTATCGATGTTTTCAAGCACAGAGTCGATTATATCTTTTGAAAGACCTTTCAGTTTCATTTCATACTCTGTTTTTCTCCTGCCCCACATTTTTGAAAGAGCGTGTTCCAAAAAAAGAGATGCATACGCCTCATCATCTATATAGCCAAGCAAGGTAAGTTCGTCTTTGACATTACGGGCGGTTTCTTCGTCATAGCCTTTTTCGGTTAGTTTAGATATGAGTTCAAAAGAAGAAAGCGGTTTTCTTGAAAGGATTTCAAACGCCCTGTCCCTTGCTTTTGTGAAGTTGCATTCTTTTATACACTCATCGATATCTTTTTGGGTGAGTTCTTTGCCGACCTTTATTTTAAGGAAAAACAGGTCCTCTCTTTCAAGGGAAAAAGCGTATTCGTTATCCACAAATACGCTGACTCTTTGTTTATTATTTTTCTGATCCTGAATATCTGTTACCCTCATCAGTCAAATTCCCCGTACGGCTTAAAAAATTATTCTTCTTCCTTGCCGTTTATCTTTTCCATTATCTGATTATACACACTGTCTGTAAATTCAGGATTCTGACGCATATATTCTCTTGCTCTGTCGCGTCCCTGACCGATATGTTCGCCGTTATATGAATACCACGCTCCGCCTTTCTGGATAACGTCATATTCTACTGCAACATCTAAGATGTTGCCCTCTTTGGATATACCTTCGCCAAACATTATGTCAAACTCTGCCTCTTTGAACGGTGGTGCGAGTTTGTTTTTTACAACCTTTGCTCTTGTGCGGTTACCCACGATGTTTGAGCCGTCTTTAATTGCTTCAATTCTTCTTATATCAATTCGTACAGATGAGTAGAATTTAAGTGCGCGTCCGCCTGTTGTAACTTCGGGATTTCCATACATTACGCCAACTTTTTCACGGAGTTGGTTTATAAATACGGCAACGGTGTTTGATTTATGGATTACGCTTGTAAGTTTTCTAAGTGCCTGACTCATAAGACGTGCGTGAAGACCAACGTGAGAATCACCCATTACACCTGCAATTTCTGCCTGAGGAACAAGTGCTGCAACGGAGTCTACTACGATTACATCTACCGCACCGCTACGAGCAAGTGCTTCTGCAATTTCAAGTGCCTGTTCGCCGGTGTCGGGCTGTGATACGATAAGGCGGTCGATGTCAACGCCGAGTTTTTGAGCATAAATCGGGTCAAGTGCGTGTTCTGCATCGATAAATGCAACCTCGCCACCAGCCTTTTGCGCCTCTGCAATAACGTGGAGAGAAACTGTTGTTTTGCCTGATGATTCAGGTCCGTAAATTTCAACAATTCTGCCTCTCGGGAGTCCGCCTATACCAAGAGCAAGGTCAAGGCTGAGTGAACCTGTAG